>NZ_JAJBJB010000228.1 GCF_021811845.1 Candidatus Cyrtobacter zanobii
AGTCTGTTTAATTTGAACTTTATACCCACAAGCAACACAGAAAGTACAGTCAACTTCAAGAGTTTGTTTGACTACAAACAACAGAACTCGTACTTGTATTTGTTGCAACTGAAGTCTGGTAGTGCATTTGTCAACATTCTTGACTTGACGACGACAGTTGGGTTAGTGATTGGTGTACATATCATATTGCTGATTATGTATGTGATTCTGAACAAACTCAACAAATTACTGTGACTCAAAAACATCATACTCAAAATGATCCAGACATTGTCGTTCGGGTTTTATATCGGTGTGTGTCTTGAGACTTACTTGTTATTTTGAATTGTCGATTTCAGCGAGATTCATTATCAGCGAAAGAATGGAATACAAAACACCAAGTCAACTGTGATGAGCTACGTGATCCTAGCATTTATGCTGTTATTCATACTGTTAGCGTTTTGGCAGTGGTGTAAGTCTAAAACAGAAGAAGGACTCGAGAAACTCAAGTACTTCAAGCTGCTTGTCGACGAAATGAAACCAAAATGGATTTGCAGAGCGTATTGGCTTATATTCTTGCTCAGACGAACTGTGTTTCTGGCCATCATATTTTTTGCAGACGAACTTGCAATGATAGGCAAAGTGATCTTATTTGTGGTCATCCAAACATTTTATCTCGCATACATTGCAGTGCTGAGACCGAATGCTGGATTCAAAGAAAATCTGATCGACTTCATCAACGAAGTGTTTTACTTCTACTTTGTTGGCTTTATGCTGTACTACAACTCGGAGGACAGGTGGAACGACACAGTCACAGACGTGTACTT
>NZ_JAJBJB010000094.1 GCF_021811845.1 Candidatus Cyrtobacter zanobii
TGGTAATGAAGATATGATAGGAAAATATGTTAAGAATCAGGGCTGTCAATATCAGCAAATCCACAAAGATATGCAGTTGAAGTTATTCTAATCCGATACCCCGTAGCTTGCTGCGGGGTTATTCATTACTCTTTTAGGCAAGCTTGAATCGAGGTCAGGTTTTTTGCTCAATGTGGGGATGGAGCTTGAGTTCTACCTACATGGTGCTGCTTTGGATATTGAGAGTGATTTTATACGCCGCTGTGCTTTGCATTCATTGAGTATTGAAAAGGAGAAGGGGACTTGCCAGTATGAATTTTCTGTTCCATATTCTGTTGTTGATTGTGCAATTAAAACATTTCTCATGTCTAAAGAGGTGGTTTGTGAGTTTGCGCATCAATTGGGGCTAGAGCCTAATTTTAGCTCAAAGCCATTATGTACTGATTATGGATCTTCTGTGCACTATCATATTAGTTTGCATAACGCAGATTATAATGTGTTTTCTGAGCACTCAATAGAAGATAATGAGATATTAAGAAGAGTAATAGATGGGATACTTGCTATTTCTGAGCTTGCTATTCCATACTTTATAAAGCAAGCTGACATACCAAGGCTTGTGCCAGGTTTTATGGCGCCAACACATATATCATGGGGCAAAAATAATAGAACTACAATGATTAGGATACCAGATTCTCCTGCAGCAAATAGAAGAGTTGAGTTTAGGCTTCCATCTCCCCAAAGTGACCCATATATGGTTTTGACAGCATTGGTTGTTGGGATTTTATATGGTCTTGATAATAGAGCGAAACGGATAAGTTGTACATATGGCAACGCATATGATCCTCAATACTGCTTGCAGCCCATTATTTTTTCTAGTACAAAACTACACCTGTTTGATGAAATATTATCACATTATTTATGCGCATAGCACTTTTGGCTGGTGGGCCATCTAGAGAAAGGGCTGTATCTATTAATTCAGCAAAATTTGTTCATATGATATTGGAAGATCTATCTCATCAAGTGTTCATGGTAGATCCTGATAAAGATTCTTTATATCAAAAATTATTAGAGCTGCAGCCCGATGTTGTATTTAATTGTTTGCATGGATCATTCGGTGAGGATGGATGTATTCCTGGTATGCTGGAATTTCTTGGTATACCATATACACATTCTGGTGTGCTGGCTTCAGCACTTGCAATGGATAAATATATGTCTAAGCACATAGCAACCTCTATTGGTGTGCCTGTGCCAGGTGGTATCAAAATTAACATTGAAGAGTTATTTTCATTATTGGCCTTAAAAAGGGATCCAATCAGTAAACCATATGTGATTAAACCTGTGCAACAAGGGTCTACAATTGGAATTAGTTTGATTATTGATGACAAAAGCGTATACCCAAAGAGAGAAGAATGGGATTTTGGAAAGTACGCAATTGTAGAGGAATATATAGCGGGTGCAGAGTTAAGTGTTCCTGTGGTTGGTGGCAAGGCCTTAGGTGTTTTGGAATTGAAGCCTAGTACTGGATTTTATAATTACGATGCAAAGTATACAAGCGGGATCACTGAGCATATATATCCTGCCGCAGTACCAGATGAAATAACAAATAATGCAAAGCATTATGCGCAAATGATGCATGAAAAGTTACAGTGCAGAACTTTAAGCAGATCTGATTTTAGGTATGATAGAAGTAGTGGCAAGTTATGTTTTTTGGAAATTAACACGCATCCAGGCCTCACAGAATTATCGATATTGCCTGAGGTTGCTTTATGTAATGGAATATCTATGAAAGATATAGTACTATTGCTTTTGCGAGAAGCAACATGCGAGATAAAGGCATAAGGCAGTTAACAAAATATATTAGTATAGAATCCCTTGGTGATGAGGCAATCAGTTACCAAGCACATAATTTCTGGAGAATATTAAAGGGCGTAACACTGTTTTGTATTATCTTTGCTATATATAGTAATGCTCACTTAATAACAATACATCTCAAGAATATCTCTTCAAAATTTGTGATAAAGCGTGTTGAACTATCCGATGATGCGCTCCACTATTCAGAGCTATTTAAAGGATTAGAAGGAGAGTTCTTATATAAGGCACAGATCAATGCATATGATAGTATAAAAAGATGCGATTCAATAGAGAGTGCAAGTATTAAAGTAGAAAATGGTACTCTTAATATAAACATACTGGAAAAGCAAAGCGCTGCCATCTTAGCGTATGATGATACGGATTTATTTGTAGATGTAAGTGGGCATATAATAAGGGAGGTTGTAGGTCATAACGCCTCTTTAAAAACTATACAAATATCGGGGAGTGGGATAGTGGAGTTGTTGCCGCAATTAATTCCCAAACTTATCTCGTTGAATTTTATAGAGGATATCTATTCCTTAAGATATTTAGGTGCACGCAGGATGCATATTACTACAAATAATAACATTTTGCTTAAGGTAAATTTGCAAACATTAGAGGATGTCATAACGTTGTTTAAGCATAAAAAAGGCTTCTTTTTGAGGTTTAGTGTTATTGATTTTAGGCTTTTCCCAGCTAGACTTTATGCAAAGTAAATTTATGTATAAATTACTAGGTGTTCAATATTCAGGCTAAATCTAATAACCTATCACTCCTGGATATAGGGAGTAGTAAGATTTCGTGCATGGTTGTGAAGCCATCATCAATGGGCCAAATGGATGTTCTTGGTTTTTCTGAAGTAGAATCGGCTGGTGTAAGAGCGGGCAATATCGTAGATTTAGCTGCTGCAGCAAAAAGGATCACTAAAGTTGTTGAGGAGACAGAAAAAATCTCTGGTACTAAAATAAAAAAAGTATATGTAAATATTGCGTCTAATAACCTCATTTCTGATATATGTCATGGTTCTATAGATGTTAGTGGTAGGGAAATTACTACGCGCGAGTTAGAAAAATTACTTATATCAGCATTAGATAAGTATAAAGATCAAAAAGTAAATATAATACACTCATTTAAATATGATTATATTCTGGATGGCAAAAGGGGGATAGTAACACCGCTTGGCATGTATGGCGAGCTTCTTACATGCTATATACATGCCTTGCTTATACCATCTAATATTCTCTCTAATATTCATGGGTGCCTTGCTAGAGCGAATCTTGAAGTTGAGGGATACATATCATCATCTTACGCATCTGCTCTTGCATGCCTTAGTGCAGATGAGATGAAGCTCGGTACTCTACTAATAGAATTTGGTGGTGGGGTTACTTCATTCTCTGTATTTAGTGATGGTCATATGATGTTCACAGATGCGGTAGGAGTAGGTGGTCTTAACGTTACAAATGATATTGCAAGGGCCTTATGCATGGATTTTGCAGCATCGGAGCGGATAAAGAGGCTGCATGGAAATTTGTTATCTACTTCCAAAGATAATATAGAGGTGGATTCTTCAGATGGTGATGAACCATATATAGTAAAACTTGCATCACTAAAAGAAATAATAAAGGCAAGGGTGGATGAGTTATTGGAGTTTACTATGGGTAAACTGGAAGAGAGGGAATACATGGGAATAAGTAGTAGGTTGGTGATAACAGGTGGTGCTGCAAATCTTTGTTCATTAAAGGAGCTACTTGCATATAATTATTCGCTAAAAGTTAGGATGGCCCAACAAAAGGTTTTAAAATCTGATAAATTTCCACAAATATATGAACCTAGTTCTGCATGTATAGTGGGTATGGCAATTCATGTTCATAACACTAGAAAAGAAATTATACAGTTAACGATTGGAAAAAGGGATGGTTTCTGGGCAAAGATAAAAGAGATACTGTTTTAATTATTTATTAAAATAAAATACTACCAGATGAGTTATCGCTAGTATACTTGATACTGTAGTTCATTAATTCAAGTGTATTGTATGAATTATAAAGCAGGCCACTATATTCAAGACCCGCTTGAGAAATGTCTACGTAGAAAGATTATTGATAAAGCTGGCTATATTGCTGGACTCAGGCTGAGGTGGTTATCATCATTACAAGTTAGTAATTTTAGGTTGATTAATCACCAGTTAAGTAGACTTTTTACAAAGTCGTGTAGGTTATATAGAGATATGGAGTGGAATATTGATAGATTAAAAGAATATCAGTATATCGAAAAAGAGCTTAGATATAGCATGGGGTGCGAATTGGTATATGCTGTTTGTATATATCAGCACAATCCTTCGTTTTTAGAAATAGACCTGCTGCGTAAGTCGTTTTTTGTTCCTGTGTTTTTTTGTCTTTTTTTTGGACGGGCTTTTGTCTTTTTCTGATGATGCTTATGCAGCAGAAAAACCATTTTTGAGATTAACGATGCCGGC
>NZ_JAJBJB010000095.1 GCF_021811845.1 Candidatus Cyrtobacter zanobii
ATGTCTTGGGATTTCTGCGTATCTTGGTGTATCTTAGGGACATGGAGATCCTCTTTGATCAGTAAGTCTCCATACCTTTTATACATATTTTAACAAAATTCATACTTACGCAGCAGGTCTAATATAATTTCTTCATTTTTAATCTCTTCCTCAAGAGCATTTTTAGCAAGTTGGGTTTTCTTTAATTCGGCTATAATATTGTTTAAGGAAAGCACTTTAGCATCTAGTTCGTTTTTTTGTGTTTTTAGAAGTTTTAATAGCGTTTTTTTTCTCATCTTTTTCTCCTCATTAATTTGTTTGTTACGATAGATGTGAAGATGGCAGCAATTACTACAAAAATAGTATATAAGATATTATACTCTCTTGATAAGATATATAATTTTTCTAAAAAATCATTCCTCTGTATTATGAATTTTTTCTGACATGTGCGAATTATTTTACCGTCTGTAACATCATATAATATTATATTATATGAGCCCAGAGGTGCATTTTTTGGCACTATTATATTTGGATTGTGCTCATCTAGTTTAAGTAGCGAAAACAATTTTGCCTTCTCATTGTGCTGTTGAAAAAATTGTAAAAATGTATCACTGAAGTTCGTACGTGCGGTTTGTTGAACAATATCATATACTGTCTTGTTATATAAATGTTTTGCTATTGGTTCATTAGAGCTATATCCAACAAAATACATACTTGGTACGTTGTGCATCTCAAAACGCTCGGAATCTAACCACACTCCTAAATTCACTCTCTTTTTTGTGGCTTTATAGCTTTTTAATGGTCCCTGCAGCTCTATGATAAAATCTTTAATATCTGTATTTTTTATAGCTATATCAATTCTACTACCTAAAAAGTTTAAATTCTTTTCTATGCTATAATTAGAAAACTCCATGCACGCAAAAGATGTAGTTGTACGGATAATGAGCAGAATGATAGTTAATATCATCATGGTATTAACTTCATAGTATATAAGTTTTCAGGCTTGCCAAATAACTCTATCCCAAGCCTTATGGATAAAATCATCATAATAACTGTTACAACCACTTTAAAGCTTTCATTATTCATCTTCACGCTAATTCTTGATCCTATTTGCGAGCCTATAACTGCGCCGATTATAACAGCAAATGATAAGAATAAATCAGGGCTATTAGAATGCATTGAGTGCAAAAAGCATCCAACTATTGAGAGCATTGCAGTTTGAAAGTGTATTAGTATGAGCGCATGTGACGGCTGCATGCACATTGTATATAAAAATATTGGCATCAACACCACACTTCCACCAATACCAAGAGTTGAAACTGCAATACCATTAATTATACCCATACTAAGCGGTAATAACATACTGACATCTTCCTTAAGGCTAATTACCCTAAGTTTGAAAAAGCCAATCTTAGTAACCCAACGTGCCATTATTCTAGGTTTCGCAACGAGCTTATAATACCTATGATATACCATAACGCTCGTTTCAAATAGCGAAAATACACTAATGAATATTAATAAGCATAAAAGCCCTATAGAAACATAGTTATCTGCTATGTTCATTTCATTCATATAATATAGTGCCTTGATGCCAAATAATGAGCTGGCCACACCACCAAATAGCATAATAATTGCAAACTTATGATCTAATCTACTTTCTCTAAGACGGAACATAAGTGCTGATGATGAAGAAGCTATAAGTTGCGTTGCAGAAGTAGACATTGCGACTGTGATAGGGATGCCTATAGAGATAAATATGGGTATAGATACCATACCGCCACCTATTCCACAAATACCTGAGACAAAACCAGCAAATAACCCTATCAGAATTAGAACGACTGGATCGCTAGTTAAGTCTGCAACTGGCATATAAAGGTTATATGCACTTTCCATCTTTATTGTAAATCTTAAAAGCTTATTATAAAGATTTTTATAACACAATTCTGTATATAATGTTAAGATGCATACACTTAAGCATTTATTAACTTTCTATTAGTGAGTAGATACATTTGCATCGAGTGCAGCGCCCACCATTCCAAATGGTCTGGAAGGTGCACATGTGGTGCGTGGAATAGCATTGTGGAGGAATTGAGCGGTAAGAAGCGTATAAAATTATATAGCTTAAATCAGGAAGCGCAAAAAGATGATCGCGTTCCATCTGGTATGGATGAGGTGGATAGAGTGTTGGGCGGTGGTTTTGTAAAGGGCTCTGTGATTTTAATGGCTGGTGAGCCTGGGGTGGGAAAATCTACACTTTTAATGCAATTAGCTAACTTACATCCTGCAAATGTGCTTTATGCTTCTGCTGAAGAATCTTTTGAGCAGCTGGCGTTGAGGGCAAAGAGGATTGGAATTAATAATAATAAAATTAAGATAGGTATAGGAAGCCAGGTTGATGAAATTATTGCATCATCTGCTAGTGCCAGTATGATGATTGTTGATTCAATACAAACTGTTTTTTCTAAACAAGTGGATTCGTTCCCTGGCTCAGTAAATCAAATACGGGGGGCGGCGCTTGAGTTTATTTCATATGCTAAAAGTAGTGGAATCATTACTATAATAGTAGGGCATGTGACAAAGGATGGAAACGTTGCTGGTCCAAAGCTCCTTGAGCATATGGTTGATACTGTAATATATTTTGAAGGAGAGCTTAAAAATGATTTCAGGATATTGAGGTGTCTTAAGAATAGGTTTGGCAGCACAAATGAAGTTGGGATATTTGAGATGAAGGATAAGGGGCTGGCTGAAGTAAAGAACCCATCATCTGTATTTTTTGATAATTCGCATAAAAGGGCCAGTGGTTCATGTACATTTGTGGGTATTGAAGGAACAAGGCCAATGCTTATGGAGATACAAGCGCTGGTGGCAAAATCTTTTATGGCAATTCCAAGAAGATCTGTAGTTGGATGGGATGTTCAAAGGCTCTCTATGATGCTTGCAATACTGAGCTCTAGAATAAACTTGGACCTCTCTGGATATGAGGTGTATCTAAATGTAGTTGGCGGCTTAAGGATTTATGAAAGTGCAGCTGATTTAGCTGTGATTATGGCATTAATTTCTGCTCACTCTGGGATTGTGATACCCTCAAAGGTTGCTGTATTTGGGGAAATTGGTTTATCTGGAGAGGTGAGAAATGTTACAAAATTTGAAGAAAGGGTATCTGAAGCAGCAAATATAGGTATGACGAAAATTGTTACCCCAAGTTGTTGCAAAAAAGATATTAAATGGGATATAAAGATGCACTCTGTTGAGCATGTTTGCGCTCTTAGAGAGTTTTTTGCTAATATTTCAGAAAATGCAATCCCTTGACATAGGTTCTGGCCCGCTAAACGAAATTGATATCACGTTGATTTCCATAATAATAATTTCTATAATATTTGGTATTGTAAGAGGCTTTTGGGCATCATTATTAAGCACCACAGGTTGGATTTTTACATTAATAATCACTTACATATTTGGAGCTGATATAAAACCCTCGTTAGAGTTGTATATCAAAAGTGAGATTATTGCACTTGCTGCCAGTTACTGCATCGTTTTTACATTAGCCCTTATAGGGTTTGCTATAGTTAATAGTATAGTTCTTACTGTACTGGCACCTATTAGAGGAGGGATTTTTGATAAAACGCTTGGTACTGTGTTTGGAGTTGCCAGGGGCTTCCTGTTCATCCTTATATCATTTTCGCTATTGGATACAGTGCTTAGTGTTATTAGTGGAAATAAGAGCAATGTGGATCTTTATACGCCTGAACTAGTTAGGGAAGCAAAATTTTACCCATTAATTAGGAACGCTATAAATAATAATATATTGCCATCTATTGTGATAAAAGATTTACAGCATACTGTTGATACCATGAGTGGCACAACTACAGATGATCGATTTATTTCATCAATAATCACAAAGCTTTCTACCATTTTCACGCAAAGTGAAAAAGAGCTTATAGCCGAGAGAGTTAATAGTAAAGCTGATGTTTCCACATCATTGCAAGATGTGGAAAAGATAAGGGTCGTTGAATTACTAAAGGAGTACAGGAAAAAGCTAGCTGACCATAGAGCGCCAGATGATATACTTTCTAGCGCAGATATAGAAAGAATAGAAAAAATTATTAAAAAGCACACAGACGAGCAAAAGTAAGTGTACATAATTTGATATTAGACCTGCTGCGTAAGTCGTTTTTTGTTCCTGTGTTTTTTTGTCTTTTTTTTGGACGGGCTTTTGTCTTTTTCTGATGATGCTTATGCAGCAGAAAAACCATTTTTGAGATTAACG
>NZ_JAJBJB010000229.1 GCF_021811845.1 Candidatus Cyrtobacter zanobii
GTACAGAGAAGTGTGATGATGGAAACACAAATAATGGAGATGGGTGTAATTCTTCATGTACATCTGTGGAGTCAAGCTGGGTTTGATCAGGTGGATCAACTACTTCTAGAGATACATGTACTTTTTGCTCATCAGGTTTATACCAGAACAGTGCAACAACACCAACAACATGTGTTCCACATTGAGGAGACGGGAAGAAAGCAGGCACAGAGAAGTGAGATGAC
Source organism: Candidatus Cyrtobacter zanobii (assembly GCF_021811845.1). Taxonomy (GTDB): domain Bacteria; phylum Pseudomonadota; class Alphaproteobacteria; order Rickettsiales; family Midichloriaceae; genus Cyrtobacter; species Cyrtobacter zanobii. Next base: position 225 of record NZ_JAJBJB010000229.1, read on the forward strand.
GCAAACACAAATAATGGAGATGGATGCAATTCTTCATGTACATCTGTGGAGTCAAGCTGGGTTTGATCAGGTGGATCAACCACAACAAGTGACACATGTACTTTTTGTACATCTGGCTGGTATCAAAACGATGCGACAACACCAACAACATGAGTCACACATTGAGGCGACGGAAAGAGAGCAGGTACAGAAAAATGTGATGACGCAAACACAAATAATGGAGATGGGTGTAACTCTTTATGTACATCTGTCGAATCAAGCTGGGTTTGATCAGGTGGATCAACCACAACAAGTGACACATGCACTTTTTGTTCATCAGGCTGGTATCAAAACGATGCGACAACACCAACAACGTGTGTCACACATTGAGGCGACGGAAAGAGAGCAGGTACAGAAAAATGTGACGATGGAAATATTATAAATGGTGATGGATGTCTCTCTGATTGATCTGCTGTTCAGTCAAGTTGGGTTTGATCAGGAGGTTCAACTACAACTATAGATACATGCACTGAATGCATGCCTGGTTATTATCAGAATAACGCTTTAACTCCAACAAGTTGAGTTACAATA
>NZ_JAJBJB010000096.1 GCF_021811845.1 Candidatus Cyrtobacter zanobii
ACTTTATTATATTCTTGAGCAACTTAAGTGCATGTTTGGCTTGTGTGTTGTGCTTGATATTCTGAATTATATCGAGTTTTCTTCTTATTTCTTCCAATTTAGATTGCATATTTGTTTGAAATTGAGCATCTTCTTCAAGCGCATAACTCCAAAATTCATGTATTTTAATGCTGGGCGTGTGGCGAGCTTCTAAAAGCTTTGCTAAGTCATCTAGTTTTACGTTAATTGAGAGCTTATTTAGCAGTTTTACATACAAATCTTTAAAGCTAACCAATGTACTTGGCAGGTATAATTCACAGTATTCAGTACAATAAGTGCGTTCTTCCCACATAGCATATTACTTAATAAGTGTATGAGAATCATATTAATAAAGTAAAACTTATACTATTTGCAACGTAGTGAAACTCGCGTAAATACGCTTAACCGAAAAGTTAATAGTTGCAATGCGTGTTTATTTTTGTTTGAGCGTTTTTAAGTTAATTGGTGATGGCACATAAAATGCCGAAAAACGATGGCGCACCTAGTAGGATTCGAACCTACGACCTTTGCCTCCGGAGGGCAACGCTCTCTCCACTGAGCTACAGGTGCTGCAGAAGCTCACAGTAGCTATTATACTTACTTAATCAATAGGGATTATCGGTAATAATTAATTTAATTCTTATATAAGTGATGCAATTTGCTCTGTGGCATATCATATTCTAGGTTTTAGATAGAACGAATGCCCAATAAAAGTGGTACAGCTAAGGCGGCAGCGCACAGTTTATAAGGAATAAATATAGCTAAACCGATATAAAAGAGTTACAATTATTAATCTAGAAATATTGAGAATTCCAACAGTACAACAAAATATACTCTTTTATGTTATGGCATAGACAATAAAACTTGAGACATTTTCAAAAGATAAATGAATTAGATTTCAATCGATTAATACATAGGATTTGTCTCAACCTCTTATGCCTAAGCTATATATAACTTATTTTACCCAAAATGGCGCATGAATAATGTGCGTTTAATCATACTAACAAATATTTGAATAGTGCTCAAAAGGTCGGCGGTTCGAATCCGCCTAGCTCCACTTTTATTACTGGTATAGTTTTGGCAGATCAGGATGAGACACTTTGCACGCGTAATTTATTGATCTTTCTAAATTTTTATTCACTTAAAAGTCTTATGCTCCGAAGCCTAGGCTATACTTCTTATAATCGCTTAAGAACTTCCCTCTTTCCAACGTGATTTGCAGCGCTCACAATGCCCTCCCGCTCCATTCTATCAATCAAAGCCGCGGCCCTGTTATATCCTATTCTGAGCTTTCTTTGTATATAGCTGGTACTGGCTTTTTTCTCATTCATTACAATTTCTAGTGCTGCATTATATAAATCAGCATCTTTATCTCCCGCAGTAGCATTCTGTGTTGAATCTTGCTCATCATCCTCTGTTATACCCTCAACATACTGTGGCACCCCTTGCTTTTTCCAGTATTCTACAACTTTCTCTATATCTTCTTCACAAATAAAAGGACAATGCGCCCTCTCAATCCTACCACCAGTGCTCATATATAGCATATCACCCATGCCCAGCAGCTGTTCCGCCCCCTGCTCACCCAAGATGGTTCGGCTATCGATTTTTGATGTTACTTGAAAGCTTATTCGTGTTGGAAAATTGGCCTTAATTACACCAGTCACAACATCCACAGATGGTCTTTGTGTAGCCATTATTATATGTATACCAGCTGCCCTTGCCATCTGCGCAAGCCTTTGTATCTGGGCTTCTACTTCCTTTCCAGAGACAATCATTAAATCAGCCATTTCATCTATAATTACTACTATATGCGGCAATGTATTTGATTTGATTTGTATTTTTTCATAGAGTGGTTTACCACTTTCCTTCTCAAAACCTACCTGTACCTTTTTATATAGATTATTTGATGATGAAATTTTGTTATTATACCCAGATATATTGCGCACACCAATAGCAGACATGGCTCTATATCGCTCCTCCATTTCCTTCACGAGCCATTTTAGTGCTATAACAGCCTTTTTGGAATCCGTAACAACTGGAGAGATAAGGTGTGGTATATCTTCATATACAGAAAGCTCAAGCATCTTTGGGTCTATCATCATAAGCTTACACTCATCAGGTGAATGTTTATATAATATGGACATTATCATTGTATTAATTGCAACAGATTTACCAGAGCCAGTGGTACCAGCAACAAGTAAATGTGGCATTTTGGCAAGATCCGCAACGACAATATCGCCAGCAATATTCTTACCAAGGGCAAGCGGCAATGTAGCCTTCTTAGAACTAAACTCTTCTGATTCTAAAACCTCCCTAAGCAATATTATATCTCTATTATCATTTGGCAATTCTATGCCAAGTAAGTTTTTGCCCTGTATTGTTGAAATTCTAGTTGAAAAGGCGCTCATGGACCTTGCTATATCATCACAAAGGCCTATAACCCTAGAAGCTTTTGTACCTGCTGCAGGCGCAAGGCTATATAAAGTCACAACTGGCCCTACCCTATACCCGACTATTTCCCCCTTGATGCCAAAATCCGCAAGAACCGTTGCTAGTTTCTCTGATATATGCTTTGGATCTACCTTATTAATGTTATGCTTAGAATCACCTTTTTTTAATAAATTTGTACTAGGGAGCTTATATAAATCTTTATGGTTATTCTCTGATTTAGCTGATTCTTTTTTAACTTCAGGTACATTAATTGCTGGTATGGCTTTTTTACTAAAGAGAAGTCTAAGCGCCATAACAAGATATCTTGCTAGCGTTTTAACCAGATAAATCCCCAAACAAAAAACCCACATATAACCTTTAAGTGGTATAGCAAGGAGAAAGAATAACGCGATAACAGAAATGCTGACTAAGCCCAGCTTTACTATATATGTTGGAATGATAGAATCATGCAGCTCACCGTATACATAATCACCTAATATACCACCATACCCAACAAATTCTGCATATGGAATTATTGTGTTTTCAATTAAAGCAAGTGTACCAGCAACAATTGGAAGTAGAAATAAATGAAGCGTAATTATATTGAGGAAAGACACGTTGTGGTTATAAAATATCCTTCTAATAGCAATAATGAATATGGATAAAAATGGTAAGAATACGGCAAAGCCAAGTAATAAAGTACAAAATTCACAGCAAGATCTAAAATACCATAAAATCAAGCTATGAAATTCATCAGATGTATGTAGCTCAGTATTAACATAGCCTAATTTTAACAAAGTGATACAGGCTATAGAACTAATAGAACACAATAGAAGTATAAACGACAAGATCTTTATGTACATTTCACAAATTAGCTAATGACGCGCTATATATTAATCGCTACAATATACATACTAAGAAATCTTTCATCTTTTATTTAGCACTATTAGCGATACGAATAATATGCATTGACCTATGTAAATCCTTTCACTATTACTCATGGCCTATACAATCAATTTTTGTCGCTAATATAAAGTCACTTTCCGTTAAACCTTTGATCTTATGTGTCCATATTTCAATAGCACACTTCCCATACGATATAACTAAATCCGGATGGTGACCTTCTTGCTCAGCAATTTCCGCAACTTTATTAGCAAAACTCATCGCATCAATAAAATTAGAGAATTTATAACTTTTATAAAGATGCCCAGACTCATTTACAATCCAAGTACGTTGGAGCTCGCTTAAGAATTTATCAATCTCATTTTTTCCAAGTAGCGGCGTATTTCCACTACACGGAATACATTTCTTTTTACTTAATTCACATACTATATCTATCATAATATCTTTTCTTGATCATTTAGCGTAATACCATGCGCAATTTCTGGAAATAACATACAAGCTTGATACATATCTTTCCAATTAAGGTTATGCAATACATCAAAAAGTTGTTGAAAGCTCTCTATAACGAAGTATATCTTTTGAAAAGAATCGATATGGTATTGCGTTTTCATAACTCTTAATGCATTGAATTTAGCGCGAACTGGTACCTCAGATTCTAAACAATAAATCGATTCGCCTTTTGAAGAAGTTATTCCAGCACCGTAAATCCTCAACCCACTTGTAGATTGTATAAGACCAAACTCAACAGTAAACCAATAGACCTGCTGCGTAAGTATGAATTTTGTTAAAATATGTATAAAAGGTATGGAGACTTACTGATCAAAGAGGATCTCCATGTCCCTAAGATACACCAAGATACGCAGAAATCCCAAGACATTTC
>NZ_JAJBJB010000097.1 GCF_021811845.1 Candidatus Cyrtobacter zanobii
ATGAGTGCTATACCACTAAAGAGAATGTAGCAATAGAAAAAGAGATAATATCTTTCATGAAATTAGGTCAAGGTACCGTAATGCCAATGCTAGATAAACCTTTAGAAACACCACATCTAAACAAGGGGCAAAAAGAAGCCATAAAGTTAATATTAACAAGTCATGATAGAGTAATTGGTATCCAAGGAGTAGCAGGAAGCGGAAAGACTAAAATGCTTTACGAGCTTAAAAACATGCTAAATGCAGAGCGGGTAATGGGACTTGCACCTACTAAAGCAGCAACTAAAGTCTTACAAGAACAAGCTTTAATAAATTCTAAAACAATAAGTTATTTTTTAAATCAGAAACATAACCAATCAAGAGATCATTCTAAGAATGAACATAAGCGAGCAGATTTCCAGCTAATTATTGTAGATGAAGCTTCCCTATGTTCAAATATTCAAATAAAAAAACTCATAGAGATTAGTTTAAAACAAGATTGCAAACTAGTTTTAATTGGAGATTCCAAGCAGCAAGGAGGCATTGAAGCTGGGAAGCCATTTGATCTACTATGTAAAAATGGCATGCAGATAGCAACAATGGATAAGATACAAAGACAAAAGAATCCAGATCTATTGCAGTCTGTTTATGCAGCGCACAAAGCAGTAGATAATCCCTTTGCTAAGGAGCATTTATACAAAGCTATCAAGCATCTAAAAAATGTGATCAATATAACATCAATCACGAATGAAGATTTTGCCAAGGCTTGTTATGCCAAGTTCAAAGAAGTCAAAAGTCAAAATCCCCTTATCATAGTTCCATCTAACGATCTTAAAGATAAGGTCAATCAACTCATTAGAAATGAGTTCATAGAAGGCCAATCACTGAGTCACACAATTATACGCAAGTTAAACAGAACCCAATCAGAAATACGAGATATAAACGATTATGCGGGAGATGAGGTAGTAAAATTTAATCAAGATATTAAAAGCCTCAATATTAAAAAGGGAGATCTATTTGATATAGAGAAGATCAATCATAAAACTATAACATTAACCGACAAAAGCCAAAGAATTGAATGGAATCCACGGGAAAGTAAACATTTCTCACTTTATGAAAAAAAGGAAATACTACTTTCTAAAGGAGATAGAATCAGCATTGCTTCATCTGGTGAATATACTATACAAAACATTACTACAGATACCGTCACACTAAGCGATCATCTCAATAAGATTCAAACCTTCCAAAAAAATGATCTCAAAGAAATAGATTATGCATATTGTAGCACAACATATTCATCTCAAGGAAGAACGGCAAATTGTGTAATAGGTATAGCCAGATCAGATGAAAAGATATTAGATCTCACTACACAAAGATCATTCTATGTCATGCTCTCTAGAAGCAAGGAGAATGCATATTTAATTACAGATGATTATGCAAAACTAATCAAAGCCCTATCACACAAAACAGGAGAAAAGACTTCTGCAATAGAAAGCTATACCAAAAACAATTTTAAAGAAGAATACACGGACGAGAGAGTAAAAGAATTCTTATCAGACTTTAAAGAAAGGCATGGAATATATTTATCCAATAAAGATCAATTTATACAAAAAGCACAATATGAAGCAGTTCACATAGACAAATATCTAAAAACACATCCACTCAATGAAGCAAAACAGCTTATTAAAATTGAATCTGGAATATTTTTTAATCAAAATAAAACCCCAATTTATAATTCTGTTATACAAAAATATAACGAATATAAAACCAAAGAAGGAGCTTTAAATACATTTTATATTACAAAAAACTTAACAGCAAACCAAGCTCAAATAATATCCAAAAGAATCATTAATTATGAAATAGCGCTTGCAAAAGACGTAGATCATTTTAAATTAAAAAGCATAGCAAAAAATCTCAATTTAAAAGATATTGATCACCCTTATATAGCTGAAGACATATCAAATAAATCATTAAATACACAAAATCAGAGGCGTGATATTGGGCTAGAAATATAGATTTATGCTTTAAATAATAGAAATTTCTTAATTTGCTAATATGGTTGCAAAAATACTGACCTAAAATAATTTGTCCGACAAGCTCAAAGCCCCATTTTTTGGGTACTACAGTGATTTTCATTCAGCAATCCTTAATATTTGTCCGACAAAATAATATACTGTAATATAAGCATTATAGCGATTTGTCCGACATTTGTCCGACAACTTTAGTTGCTACAGGTGTACTCCCTTTTGAGGCTCCAGCCAGAGGGATGATTTCTCTATCAAGCATGTTTTAAAGTTTCTATTTGCAATTAAATTGCATTAAGAGCCTCTCTGGCAATTGAAGAGATATTTTCTAATATAAAAAATGTTTTTATTGATGCTTGATAAGTTACATCTGGTAATGATAAATTGCTTTTAATTTAATTAAATTCATTAAAGATTTTTTACTCTAATTTATTATAATTTAATTATAAATTAATTGCTTTTATCAAGGATTGTTATATAATTATTTATATAATCTTAATTAAAGAAAATGAAAAAAGATAAGAGAAATGAATTTAATAAAATAATTAATTCTAACTCTTCAAATAAAGTTGAATTAATTAATAATTATCTCAATAATAAATTCCATAAGGAAATTATAGGCTTTGCTTCTAATTTTTGTAACAAAGAATCTGCTAGGATACAAATCCTATGACTTTATATTGGATGTGCAAAACTAAATTTTATCAAATCTCACTTGAGAAAACTTTATTTGATGAAACTGTCTTAAGAAGAACTTGGGGCTCAATTCACAATAACTCCACAAGATCAAAAATACATTTTGTAACCTCTGATAATGAAATTGAAAAACTTGTTGCTCAAATCCATAAAAGAAGAGTATCTAGGGGTTATAGACTTTTAAATTGCTTTTCTCTTTAGCAAGTGACACATAAGATCCATGATACCTTTGCAAAGAAATCTCTCTCAAGAAAGAGTATTGCAAAAGATCTGTTCGAAACCTATCTACCAGATCATGTAAGCAGCTTAGTAGATTTTGATTCTCTAAAACAAGAAAAGAGCGATATGTATGGCGATATTCTTGGTGAAGGTATTGTTGATCTACTCTATAGCGTAAACTTCAAAGGACAAAAAGGTTATATGCCATTATTTTTGCTACTAGAGCATCAATCAACCAATGATGAGATGATGGCATTCAGAATTCAAAAGTACGTGCTAAGGATATGTGATGAGCATTTAAGAACAAATAAGGATTCTAAATTACCTTTGATATATCCTACTATACTTTGGGCTGGTAAAGGCCCTTATAGAGCTTCTAAATCGTTCTATGAGCTATTTGAGGATAAGGAGCTAGCTAAACAATTCCTTACAGATGACATCAATGTGATTGATGTCTCTTGCATAGATGACCTGCGCCTAAGAGAAAAATATCAGCTAGGTTTGATGCTCTATGCTATGAAGCATATACATGATAAGTCTATTAATGACGCCTTGCGTTATATCTTTGATATTTTAAAGGATGTTTTTAGAAACGATTTTGAATATGCTAAAGATGTGGTATTATACATCCTTGAAAAGGCAGAAGGTAGCAAAGATGTTGTATATTTGCTATGTGATGCCGCGCCAAAGAATAAAAGAGGTGATATTATGACTATTGCAGAACAATTAAGAGAAGAAGGTAAGCTCCAAGGTATTGATATTGGCATGGAGAAGGGCATAGAGAAAGGTATGGAGAGAGGAAGGCTCCAAGGAATTGATATTGGTATGGAGAAAGGTATGGAGAAAGGTATGGAGAAGGGCAAAGAGGCAGCAATGGTGCAAGTAGCTAAGGCTATGTTAGCTCAAGGGTTTAAAGACGATGCCATCACTAACTGTACTGGACTCTCTCTTACACAAATAGCCTCTCTTAAAAATTAGCTTTCTTGTGAGCTTCTAGTAGAAAAATCAACCTTGCAGTGTGATATATAACAATTTCTTTTAAATTTAAAATCAAACTCTGGTAGTGCAGAAGATAGTCTTGTGTATAAAGATTCGTACATGCTTATTAGTGTACTCATAAATGAATAACCCCGCAGCAAGCTACGGGGTATCGGATTAGAATAACTTCAACTGCATATCTTTGTGGATTTGCTGATATTGACAGCCCTGATTCTTAACATATTTTCCTATCATATCTTCATTACCATGCTTGCCAACGGTACTAGCAAAATATCCATCAGTCC
>NZ_JAJBJB010000098.1 GCF_021811845.1 Candidatus Cyrtobacter zanobii
TGGTAATGAAGATATGATAGGAAAATATGTTAAGAATCAGGGCTGTCAATATCAGCAAATCCACAAAGATATGCAGTTGAAGTTATTCTAGTCCGATACCCCGTAGCTTGCTGCGGGGTTATTCATTGATAGATACTCAATCTGCATGTACATATCATTGTCAATAGCGCATAAGCCAGATTCTAAACAACTAATACTATTTAAAATTCTATTATCGATTTCGCTAGAAATATCGTATTCATTATATCCAGCTATGTTCCATCTTGAACATCTAAGATATATCTTATCATCCTGAAAACGTATATTAGTTGTGTTAGCTGTAATCTCCTGATTACCAAAGTTAATGCTATACCCAGTGGCAGAGTTTATTTTCCTTTCAAATTGTAAAAATCTCTCAAAAAAATAATCTTCAAAAAGCTGATTTTGAACAAAAATCTTTGCCTCTTGTACCCATTTTATTTTTCTCTCACTCATCTCTTTAGCAAGATCATCCTTGCTAAGAGTAGATTCAATAATGGATTGAGCTGAGCCAAAATCTCCAGATCTTCCAGATCTACCATATGCCTGATGCATAACCCTAATATCATTAGAGTTATGTGTTAGTATTACGTGCAAACCCCCCTTTGCATTCAAACTCCTCGTTATCTTTAAATCTGTACCCCTGCCCGCTATGTTTGTTGCAAGCACTACATCGCCTGATTTAAGAAAAGCTGGTGGTTTATTGTGTTTCGCATCTTGATTATTATCATAATAAATATGCACAGTGCCAAATTTGAGAGCCTCTAGCTCCTTATGTAACTCTTTCAGCTCCTTAATGTGCGCACATATTACAAGTACAGCTCTGCCCCCACTTATAACTTCCTGCACATTCTTTATAATTGCATCAAAATGCGCCCTATGATCTGGTAGAACCTTAGCCTCATACTCTTGAAATTTTGTTGAGATATATTTTGGCATTATTGTACTCTCAAGGCTATATACATCCTTGATGTAACCCCTATGCTCTTTATCTCCTATTGTCCCTGTAAGACCATATATATGCCCTTTATATTTTAAAAAATGACCAGAATACGACCTGAATAGAATTGACAATGATTCCGATGTAATGGCTAGCCCGTTATATAGCTGAAGATACTGATGCACACCGTTCGATAAGTGTAACTTACTATTAATAACACCAGTATTCTTAAAATCTACCATAGCAATATCCTCTTGGAGAATAGTATATTGCACGTCATTATGATGATTGTTTGCCAGTATTATTGACCGTACCCATTTTGTGATATGCTCTGCTATAAAATCATTGAGGTGATTAGGTATGCTTACTTTTGAAGATAAAAAATGTGAATTATAATTAATGAGACGATATACAACATAAATAATTACCTGGCTCTGTATAAAATTTGTATAATCTTCATCATTAATAAAAACATCGTATATGTGGCACCAATTCTCGGTCTTAAATGGGTCTTTTCTGGGACATGTATTAGGCTCTTTCTTATGCCACGTGCCATCTTCTTTGCGTGAATATAAATCAGATATTATCGAAAAAAAATACCATGAATAAACGTATAAATCTTTTAAATAATGAAAACCTGGTATTTTATCAGCAAGCTGGATTTTCATATTTATATTATCTATAAACATGTTATCTACCTCATCTACAATCAGCGTACTATACCCAATACTCTTAATCCCATGCTGCCCATCCCTATCCAGCATGCTCCTAATATCATGTCCTATGAAGCTTGATATATCTCCATATATGATGTTGGTTATTGCTGCATCCTCTTGTAGATAACCGCTTGTAATACCCAGAGCCGTGAAAAATCCCCTGCTCTCCTCAGCATCCCTACGTGCAAGCACAATAGAGCTAGTTAGTATATGCACATTTTCGCCCATTATGACCTTGAGAGCTGCAAACATGCAAATTATAATCGTCTTTCCCTCACCAGTTGCAATTTGCAATATCTTGCCGTGCTGATTTTTGTATAAATCTAAAAATGCAATTACCTGAATGTCACGTACAGAGTGGCCATTTAGTACCTTCTGTTTGGCAATCTCTTTTAGCCATGCAGTGATATGTCCAATACTATCATCATCAACTTTTTTGCTCTCTTTTATATCTATTAATGCAGCTTCTTGATATGATGCTTGAAAGGCCTTTTGTGCTACTATCAGATAGTCTTTATGAAATGGTTGCCTGTATTCTAATACATTTATAAATAGCTCCCTATCCTTTTCACTAAGTAATTGATCAATCCTAACCTTAATATCATGATCTCGATAATCCTTATATTCAAGATAGATCCCGATACCCCCAGCCCGGTCTATCTTCTCTGCGCAAATTGATACATTGCTAGCGTTCTTGTCAACTGGCGCAGCGCTGTGATGAAACATAAATAATCTATTATTCCGATTAAGGTCATCCCTTATCCCATCTTCCGCCTTCTTTATGTTCTTAAACTGCGTATGTAAAAACTTTTCGTGAGCATACTCTGGGTTCTGCTCTTTTATTTCGGCAATAAGTTGATCAAAGCCTTTAATGTAGCTTTTGACCCGATACTTATAGATATCAAATACCCCCCTTGGAATAGAGAAAACTGAATCAAAATTTAGCAAAACATCCACAGAATCTCGTCCATTCTTAGTTGTCCACCTTATATCTATTTTGTAGTTATATACTATCTTTAATCCATGTATAATCCATTCTCTTGTTTCTTGATTGCTCTCTTGAAGTTTCCGTAAAACATCAGATAAGTTTTGCTTTGTCCAATGAAGGGATTCATAAGCAAAAATTAGAATTTTAGATACATCTTCCTTCAGTATCTCACTGTACTGCGTGAAGAGCTTTTCTCCTAAAGGCTCTTTTATACTGTGCGACTGACCCATATATGATGATATGAGTTTTTTTAAGTGCTTTGAAGAGGAGGCATCCCCAATTCTTTTTATCTTACTCTCTATCTTAGAAAGATCGCTAAGCACACATCCCCTTTTTAGTAAAGAGATGAGATAAATGCCGCGCATAACTGCCTCTTCCGATTTTTCATCGATTAATTTAGATGCGCCATCGAATATATTACTACATATCTTGCTTTCAAGCACTTCAGACGATTCTAAGATCTGATCAATAACTTTAATTTTAGTTGGATTTTTAGCAAAATCATTGCTAATGCTCTCTTTTTGATCGGCAGGAATCTCTTTTAAAATAAAGTTATCGATGTGGTCTACAAGGATTTCTGGACAAGCATTATTTTTTAGCCATTCTTTAAAATCGATCAGCTTATCATAAATAGATATATTGGCCTTAAATGTGTCATTAATTATAGATAACACATTAGAGGAATGATTATAAAAATCCTTGTCATGATTTTTGCAAAATCCATCCTCACACTTAAGCTGCAACTTCACATACTCTAACACGGCAGAAAATAATACCCTCTTCGTTGTTATTGCGGTTTCATTTTGTGCTGGCAAAGCAACCTGCTTAAAGATAATTTGCGCTATGTCTTGTTTAAATAGTGGGTATTTTTGGGCCCACTTATTGTATAATGCGTCCTTGTACCATACCAGCAGATCATCGCTAAGATCATGGTGCGATACCGCGATAATCTCCGTTAATATCTGATTGATTAGATTGCATGGATTACCATTTGTATCTACCTTAATAATACTATTTTCTAATTTAGCGTGAGAGTGATTGTATATGTCGCTTAAATTCTTCTTTATTCTTTGGAAAATTTTATGACCCTCATCTTTTTTAAGGATGGAAGCAACAAATACATTACTATCCAAGTGGTTGCTCTTATCAAATACGCACTTACCATCTACAAACAGCTCATACCCAGCCAATAGCTGAGTTGGTAGATCGCACTTCACTAAGCTATGAGTCATATAATATGAATGAGGATCTAGCCAGCAATCACCACTCAGTTGTCGACAATATTCTTCAGGTACAAGAAAGAAATCGAGTAAATCAAGTTGCTCCATAATAGACCTGCTGCGTAAGTCGTTTTTTGTTTCTGTGTTTTTTTGTCTTTTTTTTGGACGGGCTTTTGTCTTTTTCTGATGATGCTTATGCAGCAGAAAAACCATTTTTGAGATTAACGATGCCG
>NZ_JAJBJB010000099.1 GCF_021811845.1 Candidatus Cyrtobacter zanobii
GGCTAGATTTAATCGAAAAACAAAAAGATATAGCAAATCACTCAAGATGCTTATCGCCTCTTTGATCCTGTTTTTTAATAAGCGTTTGCTAAATTTAAATTTTAATCTATAGTTGCTGGGCAATGCCAATAATTCCTGCTTTAGCCAAATATTAAAAATCTCGGTATCACAAGTACCTGAAAAACACATTGGAGAAAATAATTTACCACCTTTCAATGCAGAAATAACACTTTGCCTTGCAAAACGTTTACCACTTATTTCATACCTTACTACCAGCTGGTCCCCTTCCATATTCTCTATATAAATACTCATTTATACCACTCTCATCCAGCTATGGCACTGTTAACAAAATAATTTAAAATAGGAGAGCTTTTATGTTATACTCCTACAATAACAATAAAAAAGTATAGAGTGATGTTAAATGAGAGGAAGTACCCAATAAAGGAAGGTAAATTTCAAGAATTAATATATCCATTCATAAAAGAAACAAAGCAAAAGATGGGCAGACCAACTACAGTAAGTCATTATAAGTTTTTTTGTGGAGTATTATATGTTCTAAGGACTGGTATATCATGGAGAGATATGCCAGAAGAATATTGGCATACAATATATACAAGATATAAAAGATGGAGTGAGAAGGGTTTTTTCTGGAAGTTACTGTATTATCTACAAAGCACTGATATTGCTAGATATATTGTTTGTTGACGGCTCTATTATACCACTACATAGACATGGAGGAGGTGCTTTAAAAAAAATAATGGTACTCAGTCAATGGGTAGAGGTAGAAAAAGGGTCTTGGCACTACTATGCACATTGCAATCAGCAGCAATTCGTTTGTGGCCTGCAAATTATTTCCAGCACAAAGACAAGATTGCAAAAGCTTTGAAGATTTTGCACAAGAATGGGATAAGATAAAATATTTTGTAGCTGATAAAGGATATGATACTTCAAAAGTCAGAAATACTATAAAATGGTGTGACACCAGTCATACCATTTAAGGGGGTGTATTTGCCAGAAGGATCCGAATTGGGTCCAGAAGATTTTTACGACGTTAAGTTATATAAAAAGCGCAACATTATTGAGCGTTTTTTTGGTAGATTAAAGGAAAATAAGAGAATTGCCATGAGATTTGATAAAATGGATTCCACGTTCCTCTCATTTATTGCCCTTGCAATTTCTAAACTTTATAAGTTATTTTGTTAACAGTGCCATATATCAGCTTCTCTTGCTGAATAGATGCTATCTTTGACTCAAAAACTTCCCTAGCTTCCTTGTTTCTTTCTTTATATAAGGTTGTCTTTTTTTTCTTGTAATCCTCAATCTCTTTAATGCGTAAAATATACCATGTGCCGTTACACCAAATTCTTTTGCTGGCAATGCTAAAGAAGGATAGATAGAGCTAGTGGTTTATGAATAAGAATAATCAGTGAAGCGAAAATCATGTCGAAAGCTTTGGAAAATCTCCTGGTTTTTCTGTTTAATCTAGCCAAATTCAATCTGAGTAGAGAGTTTTTAGATTCTACTAAAGATGTTTCGGATTTGCTAATGATGTGCCGCTTTGCTAATCGGTAGTAACTATAACCTTCATATCCATCTGTGCAAAGTATTGACACTTTATAACCTTTTCTCTCAAGTCTTTGAGCCATTCTCTTCTCTCTATTCTCGCTCACTTGAATATCAATAATTTGATTCCTGTTTCTGTCCACAGCAAGCCAAACATAGGCTTTTTGGGATTTTTTTATAAAAGGTAAACAATTCATCCATTTCTAATATTGCTATATCTTGCTCTGGAACTTCAGTGTTGACCAAATGCTGCTTCCCTACCTAATTTTCTGATCCAGTAAATGAGTATTGATATTCCTTCTATTCGTTCAATAGTTCGTAACCCTACTCCTTCGGTATATAGCTTCATTGCTTTAATCTTCTGCTCTATTGTGTATTTTTCTCTCTTGTCTCCTTGACTAAAAATCTTTCCGCACTTTATACATTTATATCTTTGTTTTTTCTTTAAGAATCTAGCTTTACGATACTCACTTGTTCCACAATGTTTGCATATTAATTCCATTCCATTTACTCATTATTCTCACATAAGCTTCATCTTATCTACTTTATGCCGTTATATCTATCCTTTTTTAGCATTGCCTATTATAGGCAATGCCTGTACTTGAAATAATGCAAAGTTGGTAATATCATCCAGCTTGGCTTATTTTTATTGTATTCGTTAGATGGCTGGTCATTCAAAGTTCAAGAACATAATGCACAGAAAAGGTGCTCAAGACAAAAAGAGGGCCAAGCTTTTTACTAAGTTAATACGCGAAATAACAGTTGCTGTGAAAGTTGGATCCACTGATCCGCAAAAGAATCCGCGGCTGAGGATTGCTATGCTCACAGCGCGTAGTGCTAACTTGCCTAAAAATAAAATAGAGCTAGCAATACAGAAGGCTTCATCTACATCTACTGCTTCTGAAAATTATGAGGAGATTCGGTATGAGGGTTATGGTCCACATGGTGTTGCATTTATAGTTGAAACACTTACCGATAACAGGAATAGGACGGCTTCTGAAATTCGGACCGCATTTTCAAAAGCCAGTGGTGCGCTTGGTGAAAGCGGAAGTGTTTCTTATCTCTTTGAAAAGGTAGGTGTAATTGTTTATAACAAAAGTGATGTTATAGGCGATAATATACTCGAGCTTGCTATAGAGTGCGGCGCTAAGGATTATGAAGAGCAAGAAGATTGCCACATCGTTGTTTGTGATCCTGCAGATTTTTCCTCTGTGAAAGAGGGGTTGGATAATATTATAAAATCTGAAGCGTCTCATGCAACATTGATGCACAGGCCAGTTACTC
The DNA here is from genome assembly GCF_021811845.1 of Candidatus Cyrtobacter zanobii. Classification (GTDB taxonomy): domain Bacteria; phylum Pseudomonadota; class Alphaproteobacteria; order Rickettsiales; family Midichloriaceae; genus Cyrtobacter; species Cyrtobacter zanobii. The sequence goes on from NZ_JAJBJB010000099.1 coordinate 2,848, forward strand.
CAATGGAGATAGAAGAGGATAAAATCATATCGGTCAGGAAGTTATATAACATCTTAGAAGAAAATGATGATGTACAAAATGTATGGGTGAATGTGGCATTGCCTGAGGATGATTCTGAATGAATATATTGGGCATAGATCCTGGATTGCGCAGTACTGGTTGGTCTGTGCTGCGCCATGATCATACGTTGCTAGGTGTTGGCAGTGTGGATACATCTCCGCGTGATGCATTAGAAAACAGGTTGCTACGTATATTTGAATCCATAAAAGAGGTTATAGTAACATATTTGCCAAAGCATGCCGCTATAGAAAATACTTATACAAATGCAAATTCCTCAACATCTCTTGAGCTGGCGCATGCAAGGGCGGCAGCTATAATTGCGGCCCGCTCCATGGGGCTGGGGGTGTATTATTATCAAGCTAAAACAATTAAAAAAAGTGTTACTGGCTCAGGGAACGCTGATAAAGAGAGCGTTAAAAAACTATTAACAATAAGGGTTAGGGATTTTATAGATGTGAAATCTAAGGACAGTATAGATTCAATAGCTGCAGCTTTTTGCCATATACTGCACTTGGGATTGTAAAGCTTATAGAATATAAATCAAAATTATATAGCGAAAGCATAATAAAGTTGCTATACCACCAACTTTACAAACGCTTTAATTATCATTGAGTTAATTTAATAAAATGACTTTTTGTACAATAATCTCATATCGTCTTAGCTATATTATTTGCAAAATTAATAGCATATCACTTTTATAATGCCCTAATTATAACATGCCTGGTACAACCAAGCCAACTCTATTTCCATATGTGGCACTATAGTGAGGTAGATAATATTTGCTGCAGTAAAAGTCGCTTAATAAGTTTTTATACTGTGTAGCAATTTTTGTGCACAAAATTCTATATGAATCACTATATAGCATGCCAAACACAGGTTTGGATACTGAATAACTTACTGAGTTATATTTAAAATATAACGACCAAGTGTATAAGATTGTATTAGATATGCTATATATGCTAACTCAACACATATAAAAGAGTTACAGTAGAGCTAACTTTGCATAAAGTTGTTATGACAACTACTATAAAGCCACGGCTTTTCGAGTGTTTATAATCTAAGAACCAGTCACGTAAAACTTTTTGAGAAATTTTTCATCATAATTTTTGTAAATGCCAATTCTATAAAAGCCTTAGCCGAAGAAGTGGTGATTTCGTAATCTTTAGATAATCTTCTAAAGTTAC
>NZ_JAJBJB010000100.1 GCF_021811845.1 Candidatus Cyrtobacter zanobii
AATTTATATGATAAAATACATAATATAAGTTATTTTATGTTCTGGAAGTATTTATCTATGATGTATATGATAAATTTTTACTGCATAGATAGTAGAGAATACATCGATATTTAAGATTTTTAGTGTTATTTAGTATCATTAGGAAGTTAGAATATTGCATGATTTTATTAGCAAAGGTTATAATTGAGTATATAAAAATGATTGTTAATAATGTTGAAAAGAAGACCGTGATGTGGCATGCACGTATGTATTTTTCTGCTGCCTAAGCTGTATCAGTAATACCAGGAAGAAAAAATCTTATAAAAGCCAATGTGAAATAAAATAAAGAAGACAGAGAAATTTTATTTTTAATCAGCGCAATCTATAGTGATTTACATAGAATTTGGTGCGCAAAAATTGCTACACAGTATAAAAACTCATTAAGAGATTTTTACTGTACCAAATATTATAGCTTGGGCAACAGAGCATGAGACGGTTTGTAAGGCGTGAATAGAGATAATTTTGGCATAAATTGCCCAGTTTATTTCTCAATCTTATTTGCCTCTGCTATATCTACTTCGCTATATTTAAGTATTTACACAAAAAGAGATAGGAAAACCTCTCTATAAGCCTAGAAGATTCCGGCACAGATAAAGCACACAATAATTTCATACACATATAGCATAGGCAATAAAGCTTGAGACATTTTCAAAAGATAAGTGAATTAGATTTCAATCGATTAATACAAAGATTTGTCTCAACCTCTTATGCTATATCAACCAGCTGTTTCTTTTTGAGACAATTTTTCGTCCTCTGCACTATTCTTTCATGTCTAATGTTATCCTGTAGTTTAGATAAAACCACTAAGTCTTTCGAAGGTTTTAGCAATTGAATTATATAGCCAAGTTAACATAAAAATTTTGCTGTACTGAATTTTCAATATTTCTAGATTAATAACACTCTCAACTTGGTATGGCTAATATTTTAGCCATAACTAAATGTCAGCAATACCTGGATATCATCGCAATACTACAAGGCTGAAGCTTGCCTAGCTGAAATCTGTTAACTCAATAATAAAGTGTCTAAAACTATCACGCCTTACCTTTTGTTTTGTTATATTTGAACTTAAAACCCTTTAACCTCTTGAGCCTATAAGGTCTTTGTAATTTCCTCAGTGCCTTAGCTTCTATTTGTCTGATACGTTCACGAGTTACAGAAAACTGCTTTCCAACTTCTTCAAGGGTAGAATCTGTATCAACACTAATCGCAAACCTCATTCTTAAGACTCTCTCTTCTCTAGGGCTCAGCGAAGATAATACCTTATTTACAACATCTCTTAAATTGGAATACAAAGCAGCATCAAGTGGTTGAAGTGCTGTTTTATCTTCTATAAAATCACCAAGCATCCCCCTATCTTCATCACCAACTGGGTTTTCAAGACTCGTTGGCTCTTTTGCTATTTTTAAAACGCGCTTTACTTTATCTATTGGCATTACCAGCTTTGAGGCTATTTCTTCTGGTGTTGGCTCTCTACCTATATCATGCATAAGCTGCCTAGAGGTTCTTGAAATTTTATTAATAGTTTCTATCACATGCACAGGTAGCCTGATTGTCCTTGCTTGATCTGCTATAGAACGAGTTATTGCCTGCCTTATCCACCAAGTTGCATAAGTAGAAAATTTATATCCTCTGCGGTGCTCGAATTTATCAACCGCCTTCATTAAGCCTATATTCCCCTCCTGAAATAAGTCCAAGAGTTGCAATCCCCTATTTGCATATTTTTTTGCTATAGAAATCACAAGCCTTAAATTTGCTTCTATCATTTCCTTCTTAGCCTTTTTTATCTCCTGCTCCGCCTTTAAAATCTCCAAAGCGGTAAACTTAAAATTTGGTACATTTACTCCAAACTCTCTAGCTAATTTTTTAAGATTATTTCTTATATGAAAGATTTGCTCCTTCTTTTTCAGAATATTTGGATAGCCTTGCGATAAGTTTTTTAAAAAATCACTATCTGACTCATCCTCACTACTTATACTATCCAGATGCTTTTCCAAGAATGTGATCCTATCCATACCACACTCCATAACTATATCCATCACCCCCCTTTCTAATTTGATTATGTTCTTATTCAAATCATATAAGGACTCCATTAGTTTTGATATATTTACTTCATTAATCCCAATATCAAGCAATATATCAGATAACCTATTTACTAACTCCTCGAAGTCTATATTGCTTCTGTCACCATCATAAAATGCAACTATAGAAGTGCTAATCTCTGCTGCATTTCTTAGCGCCTCCATCATAACGGGTCTAAATTCTGATTCTACTGAGCGTGACTCAGGGTCATCATCATCAGATTGCGATTGATCCTGCCCCTCATAATATACATTTTCTATATCATCTCCCTTATCCTCCTCATCATTAACATAATCTGATCTGTCATCCTCGCCTTTATTATGGCTACCAACTATAAAATCATCACTACCATGCCCCCTACTTATCTCTCTTTTATGCAGCTCTCTTGAGCAGGCTGTATCTATATCTATTATGTCTCTAAGTGGTATTGCATCACTCACTAGGCCATTATACCATGCAACCACAGCCTTTGCAGCGAACTGGTTTCTAAAAAGAAGGTTAATTTTTTTTCTCCTAAACTTCTCTATTCTTTTTGCAACATCGACTTCCCCCTCTCTTGTGAGCAAAGGTTTATTACCCATCTCTTTAAGATACATCCTCACAGTATCATCATTCCTCAGCGGGCTATCCTTTTTATCTTTTTCTGAATATGAGGAGTTATTACCAAAACCACTATCGGCAACTATATTGATGACATTCTCATCAAACTCACCATCCTCTTCCTCATCACCATTATTTCTCATTGATCCAATAGGGTGAAAACAACCTACAAGCTCATCGCCCTCACCATCACTTATTTCACAATTATCATTCACACCGTCCTCATCGTTACCTAATATATGGTCCAGCTCATCATCACTTGCAAAACCAAGCTCAGCCCCTCTACCCCTTAGGTTAGTTATGCTATCTTCAGTTTTAGGCAACCTACGTAATTTTTTAACAGTTTTAACAGACATCGTAAACAGCAAAGTAAGATTAATAAACCTAAATTATACCCAACTCGGATTTTATAGATTTTTCGCGGAACTTAAGCCGCGTAAGCTCGTTAAACTTAGAGTCGAGCTCACCCTCAATTAATTCATAGCTCACAGAATTTATCTTGTTTCTTATTACATTAAGTGAGTGCAGCAGTAAATACCTTATTAAAAATTCCGCTCTATTTTCACTAGAGATACACTTTTTTTTAGAAATTTTTTTTGATAGCTGGCCAAAATCTTCTTGCAATAGCTCCTGATTACTCTGTAGCTTACTTAGAATGATCATTTTTATATGCTGATAATTCATATCTTCTATATCAAGTTCTATAAAGTGTTTTAAAACTCGTTCATCTTTTAATAGATCTATATTTGAGATTAGTAACGAAAACAACTCATCTTCTGTATAGCTTGCTATATTTTGTGGTATGAAGTCTGGGATTTGAAGTTTTTTAGTATTCTTAGAAAATGCATGAAAGCATTTATCCTGAAAAAACCGCCTATACTCACTTTTAAGATTATAATCTGTTATTGAGTTTGCTAATTCAGCCATACTATCTCTAAAAATTGCGCGGTCTTGTGGCGAATCTAATTTTGCATCCTTAAAATTTGAATTAAATAAATATTGATACAATGGCTGTGCATTTTTTAAGCATTGGATGAATGCGTCAATACCATACTTTGAAATTAACTCACTTGGATCCTTTGCGCCATCTATAAACGCAATACTCAGAATATTTTGCGGCTTCATAACACCTAAAACTTTAGAGCAAATCCTCTTGGTGGATTCCATACCAGCATCATCAGTATCCATACACAATACAACCTCTGCCCCCATATTCCAGAGTATATTGATCTGCTCAATACTAATTGCAGTACCAAGCGGGGCCACAATATTTGTAATACCATATGAAGCTGCAGAGAGTACATCAATATATCCCTCTACAACTA
>NZ_JAJBJB010000101.1 GCF_021811845.1 Candidatus Cyrtobacter zanobii
AAAAATTTGTATGATAGATTTGCTATATTGAAGAAAAGATACATTATTAAAAGAATATTTGCATGGTTATCATTCAGTAAAGGAATGGTTAGAGATTATGAACATAATTCTAGAAATTCTGAAATTAATACTGAAACCAATATTAAAATTGCCATGATCTTCTGTATAATAAAAAGAATAAAAATAATTCATCCAGAGACAATTTGGCACAAGTTACCTATCTCTCAGTCTATAGCATAGACAATAAAACTTGAGACATTTTCAAAAGATAAATAAATTAGATTTCAATCGATTAATACATAGGATTTGTCTCAACCTCTTATGCCTAAGCTATACCTCTGCTATAGCTATTTGGCATTGCTTACTAAAGATAAAAAAGTACGCTTTAGAATATATTTTTTGAAATTTTCGCAGACTTTGTGCAAATTTTCAAGGAAAGGATTAATGTTTGTTCTCAACAAAGCTATCTTTGATAAGCAATACCAGCTATTTTACTTAATAGCGCAAACATCACCAGACTGTGTTTTTGCATTGCAATTGACTAGTCCAAGGGTGCAAGCTCGACTCCAACTTTAGCGTTGATACAAACCATCAAAGGAACTTCAACGGTGTAAAAGAAAAACTTCCTGAAGACTAAAAAGGAACAACGCCTTAAGAGATCAGACCTGGCAATAACCTACTCTCCCGCATAAACATGCAGTACCATCGGCGATGAGAGCCTTAACTTCTGAGTTCGGAATGGGTTCAGGTGTTTTTCTCTCTCTATGGTCACCAGGCCAGATCTCTCAAGGAGCCGCTATGTACTCCTTCTAGAGAAAAGTGATAAAATAGAATATAAACAAGAAACTAAATAGAAGTGCTTAGCACTGCATGCAAGCAGCGAAGCTTCAAAAAGCAAAATTTAAGTCAATCGTGCTATTAGTACTGGTTAGCTCAATAGATTGCTCTACTTACACACCCAGCCTATCAACGTGGTAGTCTTCCACGGCACTAATGGGGAAAACTAGTTTTGAGGCAGGCTTCCCGCTTAGATGCTTTCAGCGGTTATCCCTTCCGTACTTAGCTACCCAGCGTTGCACTTGGCAGAACAACTGGTACACCATAGGTACGTCCAACCTGGTCCTCTCGTACTAAGGTCAGGCCCTCTCAATTTTCCTTACACACACGGCAGATAGGGACCGAACTGTCTCACGACGTTCTGAACCCAGCTCGCGTACCGCTTTAATTGGCGAACAGCCAAACCCTTGGGACCTTCTCCAGCCCCAGGATGCGATGAGCCGACATCGAGGTGCCAAACGAACTCGTCGATATGGACTCTTGGAGTTCATCAGCCTGTTATCCCCGGAGTACCTTTTATCCGTTGAGTGATGGCCCTTCCACTCAGAACCACCAGATCACTATGACCGACTTTCGTCTCTGCTCGATTTGTCAATCTTACAGTTAGGCAGGCTTTTGCCATTGCACTCGACGGCTGATTTCCAACCAGCCTGAGCCTACCTTCGCGCGCCTCCGTTACTCTTTAGGAGGCGGCCGCCCCAGCCAAACTACCCACCATGCACTGTCTCAGAACCGGATTCACGGCCCTTGGTTAGACAACAAAAACAAGAAGGGTGGTATTTCAAGATTGGCTCCACAAAAGCTAGCGCCTCTGCTTCATCGCCTCCCACCTATCCTACACATCTTGTTCCTGTTGCCAATGCAAAGCTATAGTAAAGGTTCACGGGGTCTTTCCGTCTAACCGCGTGTACTCAGCATTTTCACTGAGAATTCAATTTCACTGAGTTGATGTTGGAGACAATGGAGCAGTCGTTACGCCATTCATGCGCGTCGGAACTTACCCGACAAGGAATTTCGCTACCTTAGGACCGTCACAGTTACGGCCGCCGTTTACTGGGGCTTCAGCTCGAAGCTTGCACATCTTACATTAACCTTCCAGCACTGGGCAGGCGTCAGGCCTTATACTTCCTCTTACGGAGTTTGCAAAGCCCTGTGTTTTAGATAAACAGTCGCCACTCCCTGGTATGTGCCACCACTGCCTAGTTGCCTAAACAGTGGCCATCTTTATCCCGAAGTTACAGATGCAATTTGTCTAGTTCCTTCAACATCATTCTCTCTACGCCTTGGTATACTCTACCAGTCCACCAGTGTCGGTTTTGGTACGGTCTTATTGCTGAAGCTATTTCCAGGAAGTTCCAGGCTGCAGTTAGAATCCATTAACCAACTACAACTTTCGACCTTCGTCACTTTCAGCAGGCTCACGAATATTAACGTGATTCCCATCGACTACGCCTCTCGGCCTTGCCTTAGGGACCGGCTAACCCCACGCAGATTAACTTTACGTAGGAAACCTTGGACTTTCGGCGGGAATGTTTCTCACATTCCTTTACGTTACTCATGTCAGCATTCTCACTTGTGATATCTCCAGCATACCTTACGGTACACCTTCACAGACTTACACAACGCTCCGCTACCGCTCCTTTTTAAAAACAAAAAGAAGCCCGCAACTTCGGTGCGTAGTTTAGCCCCGTTATATTTTAGGCGCAAAATCGCTTTTTTAGACTAGTGAGCTGTTACGCTTTCTTTAAAGGATGGCTGCTTCTAAGCCAACCTCCTAGCTGTCATGGCGTTTTCACATCCTTTCACACTTAACTACGTCTTAGGGACCTTAGATGGCGGTCTGGGCTCTTCCCCTCTCGGCCATGGATCTTAGCACCCACAGCCTGGCTGCTGTTCTATACACATTAGTATTCGGAGTTTGATTAGGTTTGGTAGCGCTTTGGGCGCCCCTAGCCTATTCAGTGCTCTACCCCTAATGAAGAATAAACAACGCTCTACCTAAATAGATTTCGCGGAGAACCAGCTATCTCCGAGTTTGATTGGCCTTTCACCCCTATCCACAAGTCATCCAACAATATTGCAACATTGACTGGTTCGGCCCTCCATTGAATTTTACTCCAACTTCAGCCTGCTCATGGATAGATCACCCGGTTTCGGGTCTAATACATACAACTAATTCGCTCTATTAAAACTCGCTTTCGCTACGGCTACACCTAACGGCTTAACCTTGCTGCATATATTAACTCGCTGACTCATTATACAAGAGGTACGCCGTCACAATTCAAAGCCCCGAGAGGCCTTAAAAAGCTCCGACTGCTTGTAAGCATTTGGTTTCAGGGTCTATTTCACTCCCCTTATAGGGGTTCTTTTCACCTTTCCTTCACAGTACTCGTCCACTATCGGTCAATAGGTAGTACTTAGGCTTGGAGGGTGGTCCCCCCACGTTCAGACAAGGTTTCACGTGCCTCGCCTTACTCGAATCTCTAAAAAATGCTTTACCCATACGCGGCTATCACGCTTTATTGCTGTCTTTTCCAAAACATTCTGGTTTCATTTTTTAGAGCATTGGCCTGGTCCGCTTTCGCTCGTCACTACTAACGGAGTCTCTGTTGATGTCCTTTCCTCTGGGTACTTAGATATTTCAGTTCCCCAGGTTCGCTCACCTTTACTATTTTATTCATAAAGGTGTACTGGCAAAAGCCAGTGGGTTCCCCCATTCGGAAATCTGCGGATCAAAGATTGTTGACATCTCCCCACAGCTTATCGCAGCCTGCCACGTCCTTCATCGCCTCCTATTACCAAGGCATCCACCAAATGCTCTTATCATACTTAAATGATGCTGATTGAAGCTAAGCTAGCTCACTTACAGAGCTAAGCTTATCTACTAATCATCTCTCAGATATTATAAACTATTTTATTCACAATCTCAAAAGAAGCAGCTGACGAATCAGCTGAGGTCCGAGTTTATACATGCACATCTCAAAGGTGTCAACAATAAAATTTGTGACACTTACAAATTTGATGCCAAAATTAAAATGAGCAACTAGTTAACAGTAGACCTGCTGCGTAAGTATGAATTTTGTTAAAATATGTATAAAAGGTATGGAGACTTACTGATCAAAGAGGATCTCCATGTCCCTAAGATACACCAAGATACGCAGAAATCCCAAGACATTTCA
>NZ_JAJBJB010000230.1 GCF_021811845.1 Candidatus Cyrtobacter zanobii
ATATTGTCTCGAGGAGCTGTGCGTTCATTTACATCTACTGACATATTCCTATGTGAAAGCTTGAAATCTTCTAATTCGTTCAAAGCGTCCGTTTCAGATTTCTGATGTCCGGGCTTCTTGTGTGGATTATCTTTAGATCAGCTTTCGTTTGAGACCTCTTCATCATGTTTGAAGTACAGCGACCTTCTGATAATATTCTCAGTAATCTCGAGTAATGCAGACTCGTCTTCAACAAGTCTCAGAACAATGCTCGAAAAGTAGTTAGCAGAAGCGTCAACAACGCCTCTTTGTGTCGAATTGAGGTTCAGCAATTTCTTAAAGCCGTTTTCTTTTTGAAACTCGTCGATATTGTCGCTGGATTCGAGAAGCTTCAGGATCAAAAATAGCAAATTGTTGAATGACTTTGATGTAAACACATCATCGAAGTTCTCAGCCGAGTATTCGACTATCGATAGGGTGAAGTCCATGAAATGTGCAGATGAAAGTCGTTGAGCCCACACAGAGCAATATTGATCTCAGCCTTCTGCTCCAGCTAATGCATCGATGCCTCTAAAGTAGTCTGTGCAAAGCGGATCAAAGTTAGAGCTAGTTGCTTCTCGCTTTTCGCCTCCACTTGCAGTATTTGGCTGTTTACTTTCCTCCTGATTTAGTAGCTTGATTTGAGTTGTCACTTCACTCGAACATGAAAGTAAATATACACTGTATCCTGCAGTTATAATGGCGACTAGGTTTTCGATGACATCTTGGAATATTTCAGATTCAGGCTTTTGTG
>NZ_JAJBJB010000231.1 GCF_021811845.1 Candidatus Cyrtobacter zanobii
AGTCCATAATTTTGTTATGAAAATTGGAGATCAAGCAGCATGAAGCATATCAGAAGCTTCATCCCAAATTGATTGGGCTTGATTAAAACGCTCCTTTTGTACAGCGGAGCTGTTCTTATATCTACCAACTTTGTTAGAAAATATGTTTCTTACTTGACCCATCAGCGATACTACTCTCTGAACCCCATGGGGTGACTTAAATTTGATTAAACATTTCTCTTTTCTTCTAGTAGGTTGATGCGCATTTTCTATTCTATTATTTAGTCTCTTATGCCTTCTATGTTGAGATTGCTTTAGCATTTTCTTGATAGGCTTGGTATAGCTTCTTAGCTTATCTGTAATTATAACTCTTGGTGCATCATAATTCTTCAGTAATCTCGTTAGAAACCTTATTGCTGATTTCTTATTACGGCGCTTCTGTAGATATACATCAAGCTCATTACCTTCTCCATCAACTGCTCTCCATAATACATATTTCTCACCTTTTATCCTAATATTCATCTCGTCCAAATGCCATTTATCGGCTTTTGTATTATTCCTCTTCCTTATTACATCCGCAAAATGGCGTGAAAACTTGTTACACCAATGCCTTATACTTTCATGACTTACTTCTATTCCTCTTTGCTTTAATAGCTCTGATATGTCCCTGTAACTCAGATTGTATCTATGGTATAGCCATATTGTTTGGCTGATTATTGATACTGGGTATCTGTGCCTCTTAGCTGAAATAGATGGATTTTGCATGTATATATAACATGAATACAACTTAC
>NZ_JAJBJB010000232.1 GCF_021811845.1 Candidatus Cyrtobacter zanobii
ATATGGATCATCCCGATTTTATGGACAACGAAGAAGTTACTGAGGAACGAGTTTTAGAGCTTGGAAACAAGGTATTAGAGGTATTAGGATCTGAAGACAAAATCACTGAAATAGAGCATTTCTGAATGGATGCACTTTACCTTCAATTATTCCAGGCACTATTCCCACAGTTTGATTTTGAAAATATTGAACCTGGCAAGACTGAAGAAGAAATGGCTGAGAACATCAACACACTCATTAAGTTACTTGAAAATAATATACTCGAAACTGATTTGAGCGACATTAAAGCTGAGGCAATCGTTTCTGGAGACCTCGTCCACATTGACGAATTTCTGCAAGTGCTGCTTCAAGTGGTATTTCTTATGGTTCAAAATCAAGGAGAAGGCGAGGAGTCTGAAGAATCAATGGACTCAAAGCAACTTCATAGTAAAGGCGCCTCTTCGAAAAAGAAAGATAATTCAAGCGTTAAGAAGGAGAAAAACAAAAACAGAAGCCACAGCGATGAAAAAATGGAGGATCCTCTTGACAATTCAAATGATGAGACTGATACTCAAAAGTTAGCTGCAGGGCTTGGCTTAGACTCTCCTGATATTGATGACATTGATATGAAACATGATGCCAAAAATCTTTTTTCATCTGGAGGTAAATTTAATTTCAATAAGATAACGATAAACATATATTTTATTAGGGGATAAGCATCAAAAAGATGAAAGCAGCGATAGAAACTCTCGAAAGAAAAGCGATAAAAGAAAAGGACATGCCGATAGTAA
>NZ_JAJBJB010000102.1 GCF_021811845.1 Candidatus Cyrtobacter zanobii
ATTATCCTATTTGCAATCTTATTAGCGATCACTATGGAAAAAAACACCATAGTGAGAGAAATAAGAAAGAATGCTATTTCAAGCTTATCTTTAACACTTTCTATGCCATGTTGAAGCTCTTGATAATGCATAGCAGACCCCCTAGTTTCTTCTAGATACCTAACAATTTTTGGGTCTAGATGCCTAGAAATAACAAGATATATATTTGGCAGGGAATGCAATTTGATAACCGCGTGAACCTTTTTACCAACCGTATCATCTATAAGCACCACTTCGTGCCTTAAGACATCCTGTATTATATGATCCGATAGCCTGCTGGGAAAAGTAGCAACACCAATTGTGCTCCTGGCAACCAACATATTTTTATTAAAAATCAAAATCTCTGCTAAGCCCCGTTGAAAAGCTTGCTCATCAAGCGCACGGAAAATACTAACATTTTTTATACCGCCACGCTCTATAATATTTGCTACAATAAACGCTTCTATTTTGATGTTATTTTTGTGCTCCATCATATAATATTGTGCAATCTTCACAGTATTTGAGACAGAATTTGCAATCTGTTTTGTAAAAAATGATTCTACACCAAGATAATAATAAGCATAAAACAGCAGCGATGTGAGTATTATAGGGGCGGCCACAGATAATACACATACAACAAATATTATCCTGCTTTTCAAAGAATCTTTTTTAAACAAAAAAGATGTTAAGTTCATTTATGTAACTTTTAAGCCCAATATACAAAACATGAGTATTACAATCAGTGATACCCTAATCGGATTCACCTCCCCAGACATAATAATCTCAAAGAGAGTAGTACCAGATATACCAATCCCTGTCCATACAGCATATACAATTGATATTGGCAAATCCCTCATCGCCTTGCTCATAAAAAAGAAACTTGCGATGGCAAATACAATAAACAAAACCGTATATGTTGTTTTTGTAAATTGTTCAGACAATTTTAAGAAAATTGCAAACGCAATCTCAGAAAACCCTGCAATCATTAAATAAAGCCAACTTTCCATTATACCAATAATTATTAGTTAGGAAAAATCAGATCTTTTTGAACTATAATCTTTACTAACTCTCCTTGGTTGACAGTAATAGTAGGTTTTACTGAAAAGGCCTGCTCAACAACATTAGATGCAATTCCATTGAATTTCTGCGTCGTTTCCTGATTAAGGATTGTAGATGCATTACCTTCTGTTGTTATTGAACCATCTTTATTCTTAGTTTGCGTAACTTTCCCATCATTATTTATAACCTTATTTGATATGGTAGGAATTACATATGATACAAGGAATGCACTCATTAACTTCTCCCTGAACCGGCTATCTAATTTGCCTCGAACGCCAGCTCTACCTAACTTATCTGTCCCAACAGAAGAAATCATGATATCCATACCAGAGGGCAATATTAACCTATTCCACATTATTGAGACACGTGCTTGCCCAGCAGCGATCTTTGCATCATACTCTCCAATCAGCCTAGAACCTGCAGGTATCAGTATATTTTGCCCCTGCTCTGAAAATACATTCCTTGTAACAACAGCACGTAATGAACCTGGGATATCAGTATTAATAGCAGTCTCAAGCACCGCATCTATTACCTTACCCTCCAATATCATATTACGTAAATTTCCAACTTTTGTAGCCTTTTCCTGTCGCGCAGATGTATGAGCTATTTCTTGAACATCCATCGCACCATCACCAAAACCCAAGAATTCTCCACCACTTTTCGGTTTTTCTTGTTTCTGCGCCCCATCCTTTGCTCCATCAGCACCATCCATCAACCCAACTCCAGCTCCTGAGCCCATAACCATTATACCAGCCCTTCTTTTAGCCTCCATCTTTCTTTTAGCCTCCTCTTCCTGCTCCTGATTAGAAAACATACTTGTAACAGATGATACTGTTGGTACAGTATTTTCTGGCATTGCAAATGGAATAGGGGGCGGCGGTGGGGCAAATTCACGTCTTGCCTTTTCTTCTTTCGGGGCTGGAATAGGCTGCGGCGTAAATTCTTGCAATGGAGGCGGCTCCGGTAACGGAGCAGGATTGAATGATTTAGAATCACCAAACTCAGGAATTTCTTTTGCAACAGTTGAAGACCCCATGATAACCTGTTCTGCCACTTTCAAATTTGTAGCTCCAGTTGCAGCACCATCCTGATTACCGCCATCTTTTCCTTGATCAGAAAAAATAAAATATACAGCACTAACCGCTAACAATACTAATGCCAATATTCCTACAGTCTTATTTTTTTTACTTACTGCAACAGACGAAAAAGAATCCTCTTTTACCTCTTTAAATGAATCGGTTCTATTATCATAAGGCTGCTCTGCAAGCTTACCACCCACTACATCATCTTTAGAATGGCTAACCTCATCTTGTGCCTCAGACTGAGCCACGTCATCAACAGCAGCTTGTTTATCTTTTTCTGTTATCATTTTTCTTTCTAAATCCGTTATTTGTTATTGATACCGTCTCTTTCCCTATCTGCACAGTGAACACTTTGGAGATGGTATTAACCATAAAATACTTATTCATCTTTCTGGCAAGCAATTTACTGCTACCACCCTTATACATATCGACCGCAAAAAATACTGGCGCTACCTTGATATCATCATTAAATTGAAAAAACGTTCTCATGCCGTCATCAAACACCATTACGGGCACCAGCTCTTTTGGCCCTTTAATTGAATAGTTAAAATTATGCGGCGCATCCTCAAAAAACAAATTATCCTCTAAAAATCTTGATAAAGATGGCGTATCCTCTTCGTCAGTATAAAAAAACCTCACAACATATGCCAATTGTGAATCATATACGTCACCTAAAGACCTCGACTCAAGCTCAAATTGATAAGTTCTTTTATTTGTTATGATTGTCATATTCGTCATGACAGTATTCTCAAGCGGCTTTATAAATAACATATTCTCAAACGGTGAAAGCTGCCATGCATAGCTATCCCCAACTGAAATCGTCTGGACACGCTCATCTTTCTGAAATTCAAGCGTAGTCTGATATCCATAATTCAACACTATCCTAAAGATCTCATTTTTGCTATAAACAAATGTTCTTATCCTGCTATCCATAGCTACTGGCCTATCAGCCGCAAACGTATTGCTACCAAAAACCAATATAAAGGCTATCAAGCCCCATGTTCTAAGACCGCTCATCCTCTATCCTATATAAAGTAACTTGAAACCCAAGCGGATTTATCATTCTTTCCATATTGTTCATTTCAATATTCTTGAATTCAAATTCCATAAATACAATTTTATCGCTCTTCATGCCAATATTACCCATCACCTCACGCAGCAATCTAACCTGTACAGAATTCTTAGTTGTAAAGATCATAGATTTCATAGAAACCTTCACGCTACTGGCATTACCATATAAGTTATAAGGACTTTTTGGATTTGCAACACCAAATTTAGGCCTGTAATCCCCATAATATACGTCAGGAGAAGATAATACCCTTACAGTATTCATAAAGTTGAAATTATATGTAGAATTATTATACTCCTCTCGTGCAGTTATATATTGCCATACCAAGCTCCTCCTTACAGCTTCATCAGCTGAGTACATCTGTATGGAAACTGGCTCCACAACAGTTGGCACACCTGTTTTTTTCTCAATCTCTATAATAAACGGCTCTATAGATTTTGTGCTTCTAAGATACCTAATTGTCATTATTGAGACAAACATCACTAGAAGCAATATCACAGTAATTAGTAGTAGCAAATTCCTTTGTACTACTATGGAACCATACCTATCATCTGACCAAGTTTTAAAACCGTAAGCTGGCTGCGCAGCTTGATCTTGCTGCACATCAGCACTATCCTTACTCAATTTCTGTAACAGGTTCCTAATAAGCATAATAAAAGCCTTATTTATTTTAACATCATAGCTAATTACCTATATG
>NZ_JAJBJB010000233.1 GCF_021811845.1 Candidatus Cyrtobacter zanobii
GATGAAAAGTGTCCTAAAAATGTGTTTATTTTGACAGATGGAGGCATTTCTGATACTGAACGAGTCCTTGATGAAATCAGAAAATCGAGCCATCAAACAAGAGTTCACAGTTTCGGCATTGGGTCTGGAGCGTCTGTGTATTTAGTCAAAGAAATCGCCAAAGAAGGCAGAGGATCATCAACGCTCGTTGCTGACGGAGATCCCAATTTAAAAGCTAAAGTCATCAAAACTCTAAAGTTAGCATCAAAGCCTGCATTCACAGGACTGACTGCAAACTGGAACTTGAACTCAGAATGTATACGGTTTTATGTGCCTCAGTTTCCGTTGATTCCGTATATTTATGAAGAAGAATCCTTCCACTTGTACGCCATTTTCAGTGAAGATCAGCTTTGTGAGTCAATGGTAGATCTGAGTTTCTACAACACTCTTGAAGCCGACAGCCAGACAATCAGCATCAAAGTCGACCCAGTTCAGATTCAAAGCAGCATGCACGGACAAGAGTTCGAGTTGGCTGCGAAGCACTACATTGACCACCTGAGTAGACTCACCAAGGCAGACAAGAAGTCGAGAGACAGCGAGATTGTAGAGGCATCGATAAAGTACCGAGTGCTCTCAAACAAAACAGCGTTCTTCGGAAAGATCAAGAATAGCACAGTATCGACAGAGGAAATGAAAACAATTGAAATACCTGTCAAGAGTTTTCAAGGTCTCACAGAAGGATCTTATGACGGTAAATTTTGTCTATTTTTAGTTTAAATT
>NZ_JAJBJB010000103.1 GCF_021811845.1 Candidatus Cyrtobacter zanobii
CATGAAGCAAGTGCAATTAGTTATATAATACCAATTATTACCAGTATTTTTGGGGTATTAATATGTAAAGAAAAGGTTAATTACAAATATATAATAGCCACTCTTATAGGGTTTGTTGGTGTTTATATAGCACTCAGACCGTCATGTAGTATTGGGTTTACTGGCGCTATCTCTATACTTACATCATGCTTTGCATGGGCCTTTCACGACATAATTTGTAAAAAACAATCTGGCACAGAACACAGCATTGTCCAGGCTTTCCATTCTTTTTGGATAGGTGCAATCTTCCTGGCCCCTATTGCATTATATCATGCACAATTTGCAAACTCTATCTCACCATATTATACACTAATATGCACCGCAGCGCTTTCTACTGTAAATGTTATAGTGATATTTTTAGCATATAAGTTTGCACCAATTACATTGCTCATGCCATTTTCTTACTGTAGATTTCCAATTACCTGTCTTGTAACATATATATTGTATGGTTATACTCCATCACTAGAAAGTGTAATAGGCTCTTGTATCATAGCCTGCTCATCTGTATTTGTTTTTTTGCAAAAAGGTTCCTGAAATGTTTAGCAGTATATCTTCTGGTATAAGTTCCATCTTTAATAAGTTTCTCTCACGCGGTCTTTTAACAGATAGGGAGATAGAACAATTTTTAAGGGATATTAGGGTAATTCTTTTAGAATCTGATGTTTCTTTAAGCGCAACTAAGGCACTTATTTCAAATTTAGAGGAAAAAATTTCATCATCAAATATCAAAAAGAGTATATCGCCTGGTAAGGTTTTGATGGGCTTATTTCAGGAAGAGCTCAACAGCCTGATAGGTATTTTTTCTCCATTAAAATTATCAGAGAAAAATGCTGTTATAATGTTAGTTGGCTTACAGGGCTCTGGAAAAACTACAACAGCTGCAAAACTTGCATCATTCATCAAAAAGAAGCATCCAAATAAAAATATTAAGATGGTCTCACTTGATACAACAAGGCCAGCAGCTATGGAGCAATTAGCAAAACTAGGACAGGATCATTCCATAGATGTTTTATCATATAAAGATTATAAGACACCTATTGATATTGCAAAAGCTACTATAAAAGAACAAAGTGATGTATTAATTGTTGATACAGCAGGAAGAATGCAGGTGGATGCGTCGCTCATGCAGGAACTTCAAACACTAAAAAAAGTATTAAATCCGTGTGAGACTTTATTGGTTTCAGATATAATGATTGGCCAAGAGGCTTTGAACATTGCAGGCTCATTTAATTCTGAAATAGGGCTTTCTGGCATAATTTTTACCAAGATGGATAGTGATGCAAAGGGTGGTGCTGCAATAAGCATGACATATGATACAAAACTTCCTATCAAATTCCTTTGTACTGGAGAAAATAATACAGATATTAATGAATTTCACCCTGACCGAATAGCTTTGAGGATTATGGGCTCCGGGGATGTGGAATCTTTGAAGGAGAGTGTAGAAGGCATTACAAATGAACAAGAATCAGAAGCACTAGCTAAGCGCATTAAGGAGGGTAAATTCGATTTTACTGATATGCTTTCACAGCTACAAGGCATGAAAAAAATGGGTGGTATTGCATCAATACTAGGCATGCTCTCAGGCAATGTAGCAGCAAAAATCAATACAAAAGAATTAAAAAGCAAATTATTAAGACAGGAAGCTATAATTAGATCTATGACTAAGAAGGAAAGAATGCATCCTGCTATAATCAATGGCTCAAGAAAAAAGCGTATAGCACTTGGATCAGGAGTTGATATAGTAGAAGTGAATAGGCTCATAAAACAATTTTCGTCTATGCAATCTATGTTTAAAAAGTTTGGTAAATTACCAAGTAGCCAGATTTTAAAAATGATAAAGAGTGGTGGAATTATATGATATACAAAAAGCAAGAGACTGTTGAGAAGGAAAAAATAAAGAAGAAAGAGGAGCTTTCGAAAGCGTTGCGATACAATTTATTGCGTCGCAAAAAAAAATTAGAAAATAAAAAAGGTTAAACACATGATCTTTATAAGATATTTATTATTAATAATCCTGGGTGCTTCTTTATGTTCATGCGGGAAAATCACAGAAAACCACGGCTCATTCATATCAGATAGAGAAATCTCAACTGTAATTAAAGGCGTCACGACAAAGGATGATATATACCTCCGCTTTGGCCCACCAGTTATAGATGATGGAGGGTTTCTTTATCTTGGTGTTGTATCTGAAACAGGACCTTTAACTAGAAGGAGAGCTAATAAATGCCTTGTGACATATTTTCAATTTGACAGTAATAATGTTATATCTGACATAGTGCAATATGAACAAGACAAACTATATACGTACAGAACTTCGCAACATATTACTGATATACACTCAAAAGATGATAAGACATTCTTAAATTTTATCGCGGGTATAGTACATGACAAAAGTAGGTTTAAATCCCATAATATAGCTAAGATTTCACCTTCTGTAATAAAATAGTCTACTAATTTAATAATTAGTAATACATATCTCTAATTCTTTTATAATATATTTCATTTAAACTATGTTCTGCTCAGATTATTTACCATTTTTACTCAAGGTTGTGACCATCCTTATAGCAGCTATTATCTTTTTAGTTGCAATGAATGCAGTTAAAAAGAAAAAGGGTGGCTTCATCATCAAAAACTTAACAGAGAAATTTTATAAAATTAAGCTCAAGATGGCTAAAAATGTCCTTGATAAGAAAATATTTAAGGAATTAGCAAATTCTATTAAATCAAAGATTAAAAATATAGATAAAAACGGACCAAAAACATTTGTATTAAATTTCAATGGCAATATTAAAGCAACGGCCGTTGATTCCCTCAAACATGAAGTGACTGCAATTCTTTCTGTTGCATCTAAGGATGATAAAGTGCTTTTAATTTTAGAATCACCAGGCGGAACAATAACAGGATATGGTCTTGCATCTGCAGAGCTTTCAAGAATAAGAAACGCAGGCATAGAGCTTGTTATAGCAGTGGATAAGGTTGCTGCAAGCGGTGGGTATATGATGGCATGTATTGCAAATAAAATAATCGCAGCACCATCTGCAATTATTGGTTCTATAGGCGTGATTGCACAAACACCAAATTTTAACAGGCTGTTAAATGACAAAGGTGTAGATTTTGAGCAAATAACATCTGGTAAATATAAGAGAACAGTCACGATGTTTGGTAAAAATACAGATGAAGATAGACAAAAACTCCAATCAGAATTAGATGAAATGCATGGGGCTTTTAAAGATATGATCAAGCTTAATCGCCCTATTGTAGATATAGAAAAAGTTGCTACAGGCGAGTATTGGTTAGCAATTAAAGCAAAAGATCTGTCATTAGTTGATGAATTAATTACAAGCCAAGATTACTTGATGAAACTATATGATAATGGAGAAATCGTTTATTCTGTTCAATATAAGGGAAAAAAGATGAATGTAGTAAAAAAGTTTTCCAATATCTGCGATACGTTAATAGAAAAACTGCAGACTTTTCCTATGTAAGATGTTTGTAATCTATAGCCTATTATAGCAATTCTAATCTTAGATATACAAAGCATATGTTGTACCTGATATTTTAATAAATTATTTCATATTGAATGAAGCTCACAACAACGTGCGTTATTAAGCTAAGGCCGTCATAGAAAAATGGGGCACCGTCAAGTTAACTTTGACAGTCCATAATTTTGTTATGAAAATTGGAGATCAAGCAGCATGAAGCATATCAGAAGCTTCATCCCAAATTGATTGGGCTTGATGGCACCGTCAAGTTAACTTTGACAGTCCATAATTTTGTTATGAAAATTGGAGATCAAGCAGCATGAAGCATATCAGAAGCTTCATCCCAAATTGATTGGGCTTGATTAAAACGCTCCTTTTGTACAG
>NZ_JAJBJB010000104.1 GCF_021811845.1 Candidatus Cyrtobacter zanobii
GCTGTATACTGTTATTTAATACTCACATCCATACTACATCTCTTAATATTCTAGACCTGTGTTGAGTATGCTATACGACATTATTTGGCTAGATTTAATCGAAAAACAAAGAGATATAGCAAATCACTCAGGATGCTTATCGCCTCTTTGATCCTATTTTTTGATAAATATTTGCTAGCTTTAAATTAAATCTACAGTTGTTGGGCAATTCCGCCTATAGATTACGTGATGCCGTGTTTTGGTCTCTGTTTACTTCTTTTTCCACCCATGTCTCACTACCTAATTTACTTTTTACTACATTACTAATTAGATCATCACGTCCACCAAATAAAAACTTAAGTCTTCCGCCGCCTTGTGCAATAGAGGACATTATATCTTGTATGATATTGGTGTAGTGCTCTGAGAGCTTGAGTGTGTCTTCTACTACTATTATGTTGTTATCACTTTTACTGAGTGTGTTCTGTAACTCTGTTAAAACTTTTGTAAACTCAGTATCTGACAGTGAAATTTTTTGTTCCTTCATGATGTGTATTACATGCGATCTGACAGCCAAAAGCTTCATACAAAAATCTAGGCTGTGGCCAGATTGTACACTCATCATGCAGGCATCCATAATAAATTGTTGAGAGTTTAATATATATTCTTGCCTTGGCTCCATAGGTTGTATTTCCTCGTATTGTTCCTCAAATAATTTACAAGCAATCTGTTGTAGCTCGCTTGAAAGTGAATTTAATTCACGTTTGAGGTGTGCTTCTATCGCTGCTAAACGTTGTCCTTCTTGCAAGCCATTATAAATAATATGTGATATATCTCGTGATAATATATCTATATTTGTGTCTAATGCATTATGAGAAAATTTTTGACCAGTTTCGTCCAGTACGTCTTGTAGCTGCCAATCCCTGATACCAACTAATCCTTTGATTGCATCGGTAGGTATTTTTGCATCATCAAGAATGGTATTAGTTAGTATAGCACCATTAGTTTGTGCATGGCAAAAATCAACGCCACTTAGATCTAAATCGCTTAGATCAAGGCCTTGAAGATCACCTATAAGCTTCACGCCGTATAAATCAATTTTAGCTCCATTCCTAATTTGCTCAAGTATGAACTTAAAAGTATGCGCATTTATAACGGCGCCTTTTAGGTTTGCGTAATCTAGTCTTGCGCCATCTAAATTTGTATCAACTAGAACTGCACCGCGTAGGTCTGCAAATGTTAAGTTCGCCCCACGAAAACTAACTTCAGTGAGATTTATGTTGGAGAGGTTGAGTTTGCTCAGGTTACAATCATCAAGCGATATGTGCTTTTTTAATAATAAAAATAAATGTGTCCCTTCTCTATTAGCGTTCTTATCTAGCATACTTCTCACTTTGCGCTCTTTTAACTTTGTTTCAGTAAAAAGGCGATTTGCTACATCTGTAAGCACACCTCTTGCTATTCCAGCTCCAGCACTTGCTATACTAAGATCACGAAATGTACTATATGCCGTGCTGCTGCGCAATATACCAGTACGTGGAACTAAGTATTGTTTAAGTATGTTATCAACAAACCCTGGTGCCCTATTGGTATCCCTTCGTTTTTGCTCAGTATTAGACAGATTGTTTACGTACTGTTTTAAGAATCCGCTATCCCTTAATAATACATATTGAAGGGTCTGCACAATAAGTGCTTGTATTTTTTGATTAGCAACATCCTGCTCTTGATCAGGTTTTACCTCTTCTTGTATCAATGATAATAACTGTGTATATAGCGATGTAACATCGAGATAGCCGCTATCTGTGAGCGCTTTTGCGGCATCAGGGTGGAGGAACGCGTGAATCAGTTCGTGGACCACATATCCCGCACCGTTCTTTTCCTCAAGTGCTTTTATTGCATCTATGGCAGAGAATGCGCCTTTTACCTTTGAGTGCTCAACAAGTTCCATGAGAATCTTAAATTTCCCCTCCTTATCCTTTAGAAGTTCTGGTATGATATTTTCCAGCACTGAGGACATCCTTTTTTCTGGGGCTTGGTGTAGCCAAACGTTGCTGCGCCCAACATTGTTAATATGCTGTAATAAGTTACATTCTTGCCCAGTTGATGATCTAATTGTGCCTTGGATCTGCACAAGGCCCTCTGGCAGAGACTCAAGGGTTCCACACATGCATATTGCATGGAATGCATCGTCGCTCCTAGCTAATATGCCATAAATTCTATGGCGCTCCTCCTGTGTTAGCTCTCTTTGTAACGCTTGTCCAATATCAGATATTAACCCATTGATTAATATATCCGCTCTATCTTTTTCAAGTCCTGCTATAAGAAGGTTTCTTGGGTGGTTTTTAGTTAACATATCACAGATATATGATGAGATATGCATTAAAGTTTCATTTTTGCTAAAATGATCGATGATAGCTCCAGTGTTATCGGCGCTTGCAACACTTAATGCATTCTCAACAATGTTGCCGAGATGCGTAGTTTCATTATATAAATATCTCTCTCCTAGTGCGTGATAGAGGCCTTCATAGCTCTTAATGCCATAAGTTGTGGCGAAGTTCTGAGCGTACGTCATTGCTCTAATAGTTTGATCATACGCAGATTCTTGGTCAGGTTCGTGCGTTATGCTTAGTGCATTTATTATATCAAGCTGCTTTGCTTGCTCTTCTGGTGTCATAGATAAGAGCTGTGTAGCTCTTATTAATGATTGCATATCCAGATCCTGCGACTCCAAATCCTGTAACTCTAAAGATGCTTTTAATACAAGATCTTTATCTGCAATTAGTGTATTCAATTTGCTTATTAAGAACTCTTCAGGTGTCTTAAAAAAATCAATAGCCAATTGAAGTGCTAATTTAGGTTCTAATGAAACTGCGCTTTGCACGCTGGCCGAAATTGTATCCAGAATTATATCAGTAAGCTTATCATCCCCTTTAATCTTTTGCATAATAAGGGATTTTTGTAGAATGATATTAAATGCAGCTTGGATAGAGGCAGCATTTTTAGAAAGTGCCTGCCAAAGATCTGGCTTTTGATCCATTTCTTCTTTTAAAGATTCTAAAAATTCAAACAAACATTTTTTTCCATTTGCATAGTCTAAAAAACTAGAGGTTAATCTTGTAATGCCATCTTTGTCCATAATACTCACTGCCTCGGATGTAAGCGCTGCCAGGTTAGAGAGCGGGGCCCTATCTTGCAGAACGCCTTCAGCAATATTTAATGCATCCAATAACGCTTTATTATTTTTTAGGAGGGCATGGTTTGGAGATAATTCTTGCAGCCTTTTAAAGATGCTATGTGTGCTAGAGAGCACGTCCAGTACTTTTTCATTGGTGGCAAATTTTATAAATAATTCTTGTAATGACTCTAGGCTTATAGTGTTGTTTTGTGCATATTGCTTATATAAATCTTGTAACCAATTTAAATCATCAATGCTCATTGCGCCGTGTGCCACTAATGTCCCAAACTCCTCTAATAATTTCTGGTCAGAGATTAAATCTATAGCAAGTTCTATAAATTTTTGTTCGTTTAGTTTAAATTCTTGTTGAAAAATATCTAATATCTTTTTGATATTGCCAGAATTGTCACTAATCTCATTCCATAACCCTTTGTCAGTGCCGAGGCGTACTAACATTTCGCGTATGATATTATCAATATCTTCTCCATTATTGATTCTTGTTATTGTACCGCTGATGTATTCTATATCTAAAAATAGATGTGAGCCAATTTTGCGCATAGCATCAACTATGTCTTGATCTCCCGCAACACGTTGTACAAATTTTGTTATTCCTATAATTTGTGGGAGGGCTACTTGAGAAAATTTTTCTATTAGACCTGCTGCGTAAGTATGAATTTTGTTAAAATATGTATAAAAGGTATGGAGACTTACTGATCAAAGAGTATCTCCATGTCCCTAAGATACACCAAG
>NZ_JAJBJB010000105.1 GCF_021811845.1 Candidatus Cyrtobacter zanobii
ATCATATCCCAAATTTCAGTTATTTAGCCAATCTCGCAACTAAATCTGTATAAAACTTTGTGTATTGCTTTTGATGCATTCTTTTTATTTTTATGATTTATGATATCTATAACACAATCAATGATAGTTTGATTATAATGAAGAAGGTTTTTAATATATTGCTTTTTTCTTTTTTTACTTCTTGCGCATTACTCATACTTGTATTGGCCTGTTTTTTATACCTCTGCAGCGTCCCGATCAAAGAAAATAGAACGTCTTTTATTGTCAAAGGCGGCTCAAGCGCCACAGCAGTGGGAAAACTGCTTGAGGATGAGGGCATTATTAGCGATAAATGTTTGTTTAATATTTCCTATACAGTAATTAATCGGATACTAGGTAAGGTCATGATGGCTGGTGAGTATTCATTTTATGCGGGTGAAAATGTTTTCGATATATTAAATAAACTTGTTAAGGGGGAGACAATATCACATAAGATTTTAATACCAGAGGGTATTATCTCAGATCAGGTGGTATCTATTGTAAAATCTAGTTATGGTATCTTAAACGAAGAAATCGAGTATAAAGTTGAGAATGGGGAATTAATGCCAGATACATACATATATAAGTATGGCAATAGCAGCCATGATATCATCTCTAGAATGAAAAACAGCATGATTAAGTTTGTCGATGAAGAATGGAATAATGTAGATAGTGGTATCTTGGATGTTATTAAAGATAAACGCGATGCCATTATATTAGCATCCATAATAGAAAAGGAATCAGGGGTTGATGCAGAAAAACCCCTGATTGCTTCTGTATATATAAACAGGTTAAGGAGTGGTATGAGATTAGCAGCAGACCCATCTATAATATTTGCTCTCAATTCTGGAAATAATTTTAGAATTAGAGTGCTTTATAAAGATTTAAGAATACAATCACCGTATAATACATATATTAACAAAGGATTGCCACCAGGCCCTATATGTAATCCAGGTAGGGCATCTATCCGAGCCGTGCTGCATCCAATAAAGTCTAACTACTTATATTTTGTATCAGATAATAATGGCACACACCGCTTTGCAACAAACTTTAACGAGCATATTGCAAACGTAAAATTATATAGAAGCACCAGATAGTGTTGGCAGCTAATATGTTAAACACCATAATCATTAGAAGGGGTCTGAGCGGTAATTTATATGCCGTTTTTATATATATTCTAAAAATAATTTTCGTTTTAAATTATTATATTGTATGCAAGAATATGCCCATCAGCGCAATATTGCTCAAACAATCTATTGAGTTTTAAAATCTTTATTTATAAATACAATCTAATTTTATACAAATTGCCAGCAACATAGCAAGCAGCCACCACTTATTGATATTACATTAATATTAATATAATATCGCGACCGTTTTGCTTAATATATGTTAGTGGTTTAATTTTATCATATGAAAAGTATTTCTTCTCCTATTTTTCTTTTATTATTGCTCGGGGCTTCGCAGGCTTATGCAAGCGATGAGAAAGCTAAACCTAAATTGGAGTGCGAGATAGATCTTGGCTCTTGTTTTGTAGTGAATGAAAAGAATGAGTTCAACTATATAAACTTAGATGAAAAATCTAAAAAGTTGAACGGTTTTATACCATATATCAAGCCTAACATCAAAGTTAGTTACAATACCTCTGATGGCGATATTGAGTATGGCGCATCTATTAAACTAGATGTGGATACTGCTGGTAATAAAAATAATACAGTATCTATAAAAAACAAGAATGCAGTATATTTAAAATCTGCTTCTTTTGGTAAAATTATGGCTGGGAACTCTTCTGGCTTTAAGGACGATATGAAGCTTGATGCAGCATCACAGCTGGCCTGCGCAACTGGTGGTATAGATGGAGATGCATTTGATTTTATTCGAAATAAGGCACTGTGTAATGTTGCAGGGCTTGATCACAAAGTTGATATCTCTGAGGCATTTGTGAATGGAGTTTCTACGGTCGTTTATTCTAACAGTAAGAGCTTAAAATTGAGCTACACATCGCCGTCATATCATGGTATCACGGCAGCACTTATGTATATACCAGATACTGATGTTAAGGGTAATATAAGCTCTCAAATTGAGGAAAAAGCTGAAAATCTGGTGAATTATAAAACGGGTAACGGTTATATAAACGGTATTGCTGCAGGTATAGGTTTTAAAAAGGATGATGTGGCAGTGCCATTCTCCCTTTTAGTGACTGCTGAATATGCTGATCCTAAAGAAATAATGGTAAAAGAGGATGGCAAAGACCCAACATGGTTCGTTCAGAGAAATAGTAACTTAGCGTACAGCCTTGGCAGTACAGCGAAAGTTCATAACAATCTTACATTGGGCGCTTCTTTCACATATTTGGGTGATTCAGGTACTATAAAGAAAGTAGAGTATCTAGCGAATGCCACTGGCACTAGAGACGATAAAAGTACTGAATATGATGTAAGAAGTGATAGTAATGCGAATTACTTCTGGACACTTGGTGCAAAATTTCAGTGTAATGAACAAATTTGCCTCAGTGCTACTTATATGCAATCTAGCGCATCTGGTATACCAGTCACCTTCTCGCATGCTGGGACTAACGGCAACTTGCTTCTTAAAAAAGACGAAAACCTAGGGAATAATAATTTTCGGGCCATTGCTCTTGGCATTGATTACAACATTACCAAAGACATATCATTATACCTAGAAGGCGTCAGTATATCATATTACAAAGATAAAGATGTAAAGAAAAATGATAATGTGCATCTATCCAACCCTATAGTAGTACTCGCAGGACTGAAACTAAAGTTCTAAGAAGATGCATATTCCATTGCTATAGGTTATGGTATATTTGCTTGGTGAAGAGGGCTCTATTTGTCACGGCCCTCTCTGCCCCCAAGAAATGTGAAATCTTGCGCAGTGGTTTTTTTTGCGATGTTGTATAATACAGCGCTGCTTTGGCGCCGTAGCTATTTTTTATGAGAGTTTTCACTTATAAATAGATATGCTATATTATGCTCGATAATCTGATAATCTTAACAAGGGGTAGCTCAAATGATCCAATGCAAGACGTGTAGCAGCAAGAAAGTTGTAAAAAATGGCCTAGGTAGTGTCGACATTTATTTTATCCATAGATAGATTCCCGCTATAAAAACAAAGCCAAGATATGCAATATCAAGCTTGTCGTATCTTGTTGCGACACGTCTAAAATGCTTGAGCTTATTGAACATACGTTCGATTAAATTCCGTTCCTTATACAATTCATATCCCCTTGGTACTTTTCTTCTTGCTCTGGAAGGTATTACAGCTTTAGCATCCCTAGCTGCCTTATAATCTGCATCATATCCCTTATCTGCTATAGCAGTGGTAAATGAGATTGAGAAATAAATAGAGGCAATTTATGCTAAATTATCTCTATTTCTGCCTTACAAACTATCTCACGCTCTGTTGCCTAGGCTATATCTAATGGGTAAAGTTAACAAGGAATTTAAGCCACGATTTGCATTTCTCACAAGACCTGATGTAATCCAAAAAGTCCAGCAAGGAGAATATGGGGTTATATCTAGTAACCTTGAGCAAGAAGAACCACAAGTCTCTGGGCAGGAATCAGAAGCTCAATGGTCTGACCTATCAGTCTATCAAGTAGCTAATATGCCCAATAATACCAAAGAGCTTGAAGAACAACCACGAAATACGCCAAACAAGAAGCAAAGCAAGAAGCACTTATTTAGCCAAGAAGAGCAGCAAGAGCTACAAACAATGAAAGATGTATGGGACGAAACATTCAAACACTCAGGCAATCCAATACCATTTTATGCATCAGGCAAAAACCAAAAGACATTGCTAAGCATATG
>NZ_JAJBJB010000234.1 GCF_021811845.1 Candidatus Cyrtobacter zanobii
ATATACTACTCACAACAGAATTCGAAGCCCGAATATGTCAAACGGCGCTCCGACAATAAACATTACGACGTGTTTAGTGCAGCGCTGTTCGTCATCATGAACGTAATGTAGAATGCAACGCCTCACCTGACTCACAGTATCAACACAACGCATATGTAGAATATAAGACTTTGTGTGTTCTTCAAGCTCGTCGACTCTTGGTCAAGCAGCCAAGTGTCTCCGACTGACGTTGCGTCTCTGACCATTTTGTACTTTGCGACAGATGCGCCTGTCTTCACTCTGTACGTGCTGAAGCCGTTCGAGTTCATGAACAAGTCGATCACATGCATTATTCGGGTGTCGCCAGCATCAGACTCTGTTCTTGCAGTGACTGCTCTTGATCGGCCGTAGTTCGAGTTGACAAAGTTTCTGAATCGTTCATCTCTGGTTTGATTTGCCTCAGGCACAAGCATTGTCTGTTGGTTTCACGAGTCGTTTGCAGCAGGTACGTAGAAAGCAACTCTGGGTGTTATGCGATAGTTCATAAACCTAAACACGTTGGTGGCCATCGACTTGGTCTCAGACTCTTCGTTTATTTTGATTTTAACTCTGACATATTGTCCCATTTGCAAATGCTCTTTGATTTTGTCTTGAGAATCCCTTTCGAATCAATCCCATATGTTATTTCGTCCATAAATAATGAATCCTAAAATGTCAATGCAATCCTTAACAAATTTCAAATTAAATTAATATAAATCGTTATTTTATT
>NZ_JAJBJB010000106.1 GCF_021811845.1 Candidatus Cyrtobacter zanobii
GAGCATTATTGGTTTAAGATTAAGCATTTAGTTAGAAAATATAGAAGAAAATTTGAAAACATTACAGACGCCCTAGCTTATGTGCTAAAAACTGTCTCAACCTCTTTTGCCTAAGCTATACCTACAAGATGGTCTTTGTTGACCCAGCTATTTTAAAATGATGATCTGCTAAAGATGCTTATAAGATTAGGCAATTACATGCTGAGGCATGTTAGATCCTGAAGCAGGCCAGTCAATACATCAACTCACATCATGCGTACCTGTTGGCTTGCACCATGATGCCCCCCCTTGACAACATTATCTGTGTGCGGTCCTACAATTTCTTTAGGACTCCGCGCCATTGCTGCTAAACAGCCAATGAGACTCTTTCTTACGGCCAGATCTTCGCATATAGCAGCACATTGAAACACATCCATATTATCAGCATTTCGTTGAGTTAGGTAATGACTTGCATCAAAAGCACCCCTTTTGTGCATATCTTCATAAAGCTTTAGAAGCGTAATCTTCCCAGTAAGGCTCCCAGCAAGACATATTCTATGCAATATATTACCATGATGCTCTACGTTTTTTTTTGCGTCAGGGGCATTGCTCTGTCCTTCCGCTTCTATTTTATCTATATTTTTCTCCAAAAGCCCTAACAATAATGCATCTCTGGCCCTCACAGATTCTTGTGGGCTTGACAAAATTTCCACACCCTGCACCATTTCTGCAACTGCATCCATCTTACCGTCTGCAGCCATCTGTGCCAGTTTATTGACATGCTCTTCCATATGCGGCTCAAAGTCTTTATACTTTGTATACCGCCAATTAAAATTTGTATCCCAATCTAGTTCGATTTCTAACACATATCTTGGAGTAGGTTTATATCCACCCACTACTCTATTCATCTCATTCATTACATGAGCTGGTATTAAATTCAGCATATGTGGTGGCAACATGGCAAGTATCCCTCTGAGCATTGCAGCATCTAAGGAGGTGAATGGGGGAGTGAGGCCGCTTATCATGCTTAATAATTGCGCATAATCATTATCTTGCCCATCTTTTTGTGTGCTGCCTCTCTGTATGGCAACATTCAGGCACTTTTCCACACCTTCCGATAATTTATCACTATATTTATCAGCATGAATAGCTTCTACAAATGTATGGATTTTTGTCTCTAGCAGCTCGTGAATTGCCGTGCTACCCGACTTTATGCCGAGTGCAAAGAGACTGCTATGACCCTTCTCTGGGCTAAAAAATAAATACCCATTATCTGATTTTTCAATGACTCTTTCAGTTAATTCAGCCTTGTCAATCTTTGCTACGAGACCCAAAAGGCCCTTTTCATGAATCTGCTCGATATTAAACCTCTGGTCTTGCACTAAATTTGAGATAATACTCTCAAAATACTCGGGATCAACACTAGCATACGCTGCAAAGATTTTGGCAGAGGTCTCTTTAGATTGGGAGGAGAAGATCACTTCTTTTGCAAGATCAGGATTGCCATCTAGTACATTAAGTATAAAACCATGTGAATCTTGCTTTAATTGAGTAATAATTGCACCAATACCAAATGCATCTATAGCACCAGACCTAGCCATTTCCTCTACCACTTTGGGGAATTCAGAGCCTGGATGATTTGATATCACCTCACTCATTATCCTGGTCTCTATAACATGCCTTTGTAAAAAATCCTTTATCACGGTATAGCTAGACACAGCAAGCCCTTTTACAAGCTCATCATGCTTTCCAGACCTCCAAAGTTCCTCTAATTTCTCTAGCTCTCCCATGATTTTCTATTAATAAAAATGAAATCAATATTATTTACAGATCTGAAAATTATTGCCATATTTGCAACGCTCTGTAAGTAATTATGATATGTTCGTATTAAAATGAATAAAACTCAAGCCATGAGAGGAGTTTTTATTGTTACGGGCGCAATAGCATCAGGTAAGACGGTATTACTGAGCAAAATGCGGAAAATGGGTTTTTTAACTTTGAATACAGATAAAATCGCAAGATCCATACTCATTAGTAATAGTACGATACAAGAAAAAATCATTCATCAATTTCCAATTTATAAAAATTCTCTAGGACATTTTGATATATCCATCTTTACAGAGAAAATTCTGCACGATAAGGCAGCTCTTTCTTTGATTGAAGAATTGGTGCACCCGATGGTAAGAACTATATGCAATAATTTTGTAATAAATGTGAGAAAGCAATCTAACATACTAATAGCTCTAGAAATACCACTGTTTATCGAGGCGCTCATTAAAGATACAGGCCATTATTTATATGAAAAGATTATAATCACATATTCATGTTATAATATAAGGGCGAAAAGGGCCTTACAAAGAGATAATATGACTAAGGCGAAATTTGATGCTATAACCAGCAGGCAGACCACTGATAATGCGCGCTTGCAATATGCGGACTATATAGTGTGCTGCGAAAATGATGAGAGTGTAAATAGTTTTTTGGGGAAATTAATTGAGGGAAATAGTTTTAGATACAGAAACAACTGGCCTAAGTGTTAGAGATGGACACAAAATCATAGAAATAGGCTGTGTGGAGCTAATAGATAGAAGGTTTACAGGCCGCATCTTTCATGAATATATAAACCCAAATAGAGATATTGAGGCGGGGGCTTTTTTAGTGCACGGAATTTCGAATGAATTTTTAAAAAATAGACCGCAATTTGCACACATAGTAAATAAATTACTAGATTTTGTTCAAGATAGTAGTCTTGTTATGCATAATGCTAATTTTGACGTCTCGTTTTTAAATAATGAGCTTTCTTTATGTGGCAAAAGGCCGATTGATCAAAATAAGATTATAGATACACTATCTATTGCAAGAAGAAAGTATCCTGGCTCAAAAGTTAGTTTGGATGCATTATGCAAAAGAAT
This sequence comes from Candidatus Cyrtobacter zanobii, assembly GCF_021811845.1. Taxonomy (GTDB): domain Bacteria; phylum Pseudomonadota; class Alphaproteobacteria; order Rickettsiales; family Midichloriaceae; genus Cyrtobacter; species Cyrtobacter zanobii. The sequence goes on from NZ_JAJBJB010000106.1 coordinate 2,892, forward strand.
GAATATTAGCTTACAATCAAGGGAAAAGCATGGAGCGCTTATAGATGCCAAACTGCTTGCTTCTGTATATGCACAAATGGTTTCTAATATTCAAAATAGTATTTTATTTGGTCATAATAAGAGCGAGGCTATAGATCTAAGAAATGTTTACAAACGAAGATCTTTTAAACCGACAGAGTTTGAGGTTTCTGAGCATGAGAAGGCAATGGAGTACATAAAAAACGAAAGATGACGCCAATGATGCGCCAATACATGGCGTTAAAAATGATAAATGAAGAGCACCTCCTATTTTATAGGATGGGTGATTTTTACGAACTTTTCTTTGAAGATGCTATCAAGGCCGCAAAGGTATTAAACTTGTTTTTAACGAAACGAGGTGTTTATAACGGAGAAGATATTCCAATGTGTGGTGTACCAGCACATTCCAGTAATGTATATTTGCTAAAATTAATAAAAAGCGGATTTTCTGTTGCAATATGCGAGCAGCTTGAAACGCCACAAGAGGCCAAAAAAAGAGGGCATAATGCCCTCGTCAGAAGGGATGTAACAAGAATCATTACTCCTGGAACGATTTTAGAAGATGAGCTATTAGAATCTAAAAATAATAATTATTTATGCTCTTTATACAAATATAAAGATACATATTCCATAGCAATGACGGACCTCTCAACAGGGGAATTAAAGGTTACAAGCCTTACTTCGTTTATGGATATGGAGGGCTTTTTAGCGCAAATCAAAGTTGCAGAGCTCCTTGTACCAGAATCTTTAAGAAATCAGTTTGAAAAAGGAATAAACTTGACCGTTAGACCAGAAAACATGTTTGATATCAATAGAGCTGGCGCAACTATCTCTGCAATTTTTAATGAATCAGTATTAGCGGCCAATTTCTCTGATGTAGAGATTGTGGCAATCGGTGCTTTATTGGAATATATAAGAT
>NZ_JAJBJB010000235.1 GCF_021811845.1 Candidatus Cyrtobacter zanobii
CACTAATTGCGACAACTCAATTCAACTTATTTCATCGACGATTTCCAAATCAATAATTTTGCTTTCCTCGTTTTGTCCAGTTGTAAGTCTTAATCGTCGAGTCTTGAATATGAAACTGATCCATATAAATTAAATGATAATTGTTGTCGACGAGCCAGCAAAAAATCCAAAGAAACTTGAGCTTGATGGTAATATCCTCCGATGTCCATTCTTGCTTAAAGCGGATGTTTACTTTTTTGAAAGACATCTTCAAGTCCTGATTCATCCACCTCCTAATGGTCGATAGAGAAGGAACTCAATCAAATTTATTAGATGTCTCAAGATTTTGCTTCACGTCAGATGCAGTATAAAACGTGTGCGTGTTTTCACTGCAGAACTCACTAATCATCTGAAGGGCAGCTACCTTACGAAGTTTTGAACTTGTCGGAGGTTGTTGACGAAATAATAATGTTGCTCTCGCTTTTCTTCGTAATTCTCTTCTCAAAGAGTACACGAGTTCTCTACTAATCGAAAGATTAGATGCTATCATTCTTGGCTTCTGGCATGCCATAATTGCATTAATATTGGCTCTGATCTTCTCTACTCCAAGTGTGAGTGGTGCGTGAACATCTTTGTCATGATCTTCGCTATTCTCTTCGATAGGCTTATTAGGTCCTGGAAATTTCTGCATGATGCGCTGAACTATTTCGCCAGTTGTGGAATAGGGCCAATCGAGCTTAGTCAGCAAGCTGGTAAGTCCCTTGC
>NZ_JAJBJB010000107.1 GCF_021811845.1 Candidatus Cyrtobacter zanobii
CTGTATTTTGCTGGAAATACCAGGTGATACAGTAATACGGTTACATTATGACTTTTGTATATGTATATGCTCATCCGTATATATTACGCAGCAAGCTGCGGGGAATACAACCCTAAAAGAGATTTAATGCATTTTTGTAAACTGATGAGCAAGTTTTGATAGACTTATCGCAGCCTGGAATCAGTTCTATTACATCGCCAGCATCGAATAATAAATTATCTAGAACCATTATAATTTCATGCCCATTTGTAGAGGCTATCTCCGTTTCTCGCCCAGCATTATTGCCAGATAAAAACTTAATGGTATTATACTGCTTTGTTATGTTTTCTTGAACATGAAATTTGTTTTTAGATACAACTTCCTTAATTTGTGTCTTTAAAGAAATTTTAGATCTATCAAACTTACATCTATCATCTCCAAAAAGCGCCCTGCAACTCACTGAATAAACCTCTGTTAGTGGCTTTTGTAGCAAGCAGCCTATACCAAATACTGTAATATAAAGCATCTGATCTAATATTTTAAGTTTAGAGATTATGCCGCTTTGTATGTTTTGCTTTTCAGTCATGGTTGTATCCAAGGTAAATACCTCAACAGCTGCTCCTTCTATTAGTGATAGAAATACCTCCATTTCTGCTTCACTTTTATCATGCATCAAAAGCCTCATCTCAAAATTATCATGCTCTAAGTCGCGTGATTTAGATATGTTGCTTAATAAACATAGTCTTTGAGCTTCATAATACTCTTTTTCGAAAAAAAAACTTGTGTCGCAATCTGAAAAACATATTGGGCCATTATATATAGCAGCTATTTTACAGCACGTTATGCTAGCTTGTGATATTTTCTTCATAAAAGGCTTTGAATTGTCCATAAATTAGTAGTAATTAGCAGGAGATTTTTCTACGAATGTGTATCTTGTGCGCGAAATCATGTATCTGGAAGGTATAATGAATCAAAATGTGTAGTTACATAGTTAGTATGTTATGAAAATAGGACGAAATTTTATAGGCACTGCGCTTATTCTTTCTATATGTGCGATGCTAGTGCTTCTTATTCAGCCACCAGTTAGCCTATCTCACCATTCTTGGAAGTTGTTTGTTATATTTATAGGCACTGTTGCTGCAATAATATGCACCTCTGCCTCTATGGAGCTTATAGTTTTAATGAGCTTGGCGATTGCTGTTGTCACAAAGGCGCTCACTATAAATGAAGCATTATCAGGGTTTGGCGCGCCTATAGTAATGCTTGTAGTGTTTGCATTTTTTATCTCTAAGGCTGTTATAAGTACGAGTATTGGTAAGAGGGCCGCCTTCTTTTTTATTTCAAAACTTGGTGGCAGTTTAACAGGCATATCATATGGCTTAATACTCACAGAGCTGTTTGTTGCGCCAGTCACACCAAGCGCAACAGCTAGAGGTGGAGGTATAGTATATCCGATAGTACAAGCACTTATAGATAAATATGGGAGCGACGCTAATAATAGAAACGTTGCAAAGTATCTAATTCAGCTGTGTTTTCACGTGAATGTAATTACTAGTGCAATGTTTATAACCGCCATGGCTGGTAATCCATTAATAGTAAGCTTAGCTGGAGGGATTGGCGTTAAGATAACATGGGCAAGCTGGACATTAGCGGCATTTGCACCTGGAATGGTGAGCCTTCTGGTCTTGCCGATAATCCTACAATTTTTAGTAAAGCCATATGTATCTGATATAAAATCGGCATCTACGTTAGCAAAAGAGGAACTATCCAAAATGGGTAGCATTACCATCAATGAAAAAATAGTAATGTGTACATTGGTTCTTCTAGTCGTATTTTGGGTGCTTTCAGATGTGATAGGCATCGGTCATGCCACTACTGCAATTATTGGTTTCTTGATCTTGGTGCTGTCTGGTGTCATGAGTATGGAGGATGCTGGATCATGCAGCACAGCGTGGAGGACATTTATGTGGTTTGGCGGGTTTATAGCAATGTCCGACGCGCTAAGCAATAAAGGTGTAACGCCATGGATAGGTGGTCTTTTTTCTGACTTCTTCTCATCACAACAGACACATTTTGCAATCCCATTACTTGTGCTAGTATTTTTTTACATGCATTACTTTTTTGCCAGCATTACCGTTTATTCGTCAATAATGTATACAATATTTGCGCTAGCGCTGATTAAAGTAGGGATGGATCCGTTAATTGCATGTATGATACTTAGCTTTTTTGCAAATCTTTCTGCATGCCTCACGCATTATGGTATATCATCAGCGCCCATATTCTTCTCATCTGGGGTTGTAAATGCTGGACAGTGGTGGAAAAATGGCTTTGTTATAAGTATTGCGCATATATTGGTATGGTCGTCTGTTGGTTATATTTGGTGGCGCGCTATAGGCTATATAAACTAAGCATGTAGTTATAGCGGGGGCAGAGGATTGAAAATGAATATGCTAAATTACCATTATTTATACCATAGAAGCTGTCTCATGCCCTGTTACATAAGCTATACTTAGATTACATTACTTATATAGTGACTCACATAGAATTTGGTGCACAAAAATTGCGACAAGGTACAGTATAAAAACTCGTTAAGAGATTTTTGCTGTACCAAATATGGCATAGGCAATAAAACTTGAGACATTTTAAAAAGATAAATGAATTAGATTTTAATCGATTAATACATAGGATTTGTCTCAGCCTCTTGTGCCCAAGCTATATTATCTACTTCACTATAGTGGTCGTTTATAATTCAGCAGCACAAAGCAACAGACCAGGTTGCTGTTTATACAGGCCTCAGTAGTGTTTTATCCTATTATTCGTTAGAATTTTAGTATTTTGCTAGATTTATATGATGCAGCCTCTGAAATATGAAGCTTATTCACAATTTGTGACTTCTCAAGATCTGCTATTGTTTTTGATACCTTGAGCAATTTATTCATCCCCCTCATTGATAAAGAGAATTTTGCCACCATCTCTTTCAAAATCCTTTCAGCATCATCATCTAACTTAATAAATTTTCTTATATTCTCACCATCAAGTTGAGAGTTTTTGGAGATACCAACACCTTGATACCTAATTGCCTGAATTTCTGAAGCTTCTTCAACGCGCTTCAACACTTCGGCAGAAGGTTCGGCGCTTTGATCAAAATCACCACTTGATATCAACGATGCCGTGTCCTGCATAAAAATTTGTATGTCAAACCTGTCATATATGGGCCCAGAGATCCTACCTTGATAATCCATAGCGCACTTTGGCATTTTATTACAAAGATTCTCTGAAAACCCATAATACCCACACTTGCATGGGTTCATAGCTGCTATTAATTGAAAATCGGCAGGATATGTGATGTGATTATGGACCCTGGATATAGTGATTACCTTGTCCTCTATGGGCTGGCGCATTGCATCAAGAATGAATCTAGGAAATTCGGGCAACTCGTCCATAAACAATATGCCAAGATGTGCCATTGTAATTTCACCAGGCTTGGCATTTCTACCACCGCCCATCATGGATGCTAAAGAGGCAGAACTATGTGGGGTCCTAAATGGTCTTTCATTCACTAAGAACCCCTCTCTCATTTCACCTGCAAGGCTAGAAATAATACTAAGCTCAAGCTTTTCTTTATTAGACCTGCTGCGTAAGTATGAATTTTGTTAAAATATGTATAAAAGGTATGGAGACTTACTGATCAAAGAGGATCTCCATGTCCCTAAGATACACCAAGATACGCAGAAATCCCAAGACATT
>NZ_JAJBJB010000108.1 GCF_021811845.1 Candidatus Cyrtobacter zanobii
CCCCAAAACCCCGGCTTAATATTTCAAAATTGAATTAAATATAAAATAATTTGAATATGGATCATCCCGATTTTATGGACAACGAAGAAGTTACTGAGGAACGAGTTTTAGAACTTGGAAACAAGGTATTGGAAGTATTAGGATCTGAAGACAAAATCACTGAAATAGAGCATTTCTGAATGGATGCACTTTACCTTCAATTATTCCAGGCACTATTCCCACAGTTTGATTTTGAAAATATTGAACCTGGCAAAACTGAAGAAGAAATGGCTGAGAACATCAACACACTCATTAAGTTACTTGAAAATAATATACTCGAAACTGATTTGAGCGACATCAAAGCTGAGGCCATCGTTTCTGGAGACCTCGTCCACATTGACGAGTTTCTACAAGTACTGCTTCAAGTGGTATTTCTTATGGTTCAAAATCAAGGAGAAGGCGAGGAGTCTGAAGAATCAATGGACTCTAAACAACTTCATAGTAAAGGCGCCTCTTCTAAAAAGGAAGATAATTCAAGCGTTAAAAAGGAGAAAAACAAAAACAGAAGCCACAGCGATGAAAAAATGGAGGATCCTCTTGACAATTCAAATGATGAGACCGATACTCAAAAGTTAGCTGCAGGACTCGGCTTGAACTCTCCCGATATTGATGATATTGATATGAAACATGATGCCAAAAATCTTTTTTCATCTGGAGGTAAATTAGATTTCAATAAGATAACGATAAACATATATTTTATTTAGGAGATAATCATCAACAGGATGAAAGCAGCGATAGAAATTCTCACAAGAAAAGCGATAAAAGAAAAGGCCAAGCCGATAGTAATGATGATATGGATGATGAAATTGAGGTTTACTCTGACCTCGATTTTTATGGCAAAAACATTCCAGACAAAAAGCAGGTAATACTGAATGATGAAGATGAAGACGAAGAAGCCTTGCTTATGAACAAAAAATTAAAACCTTCAAAGCAAGAAGAACAAAAATCGCCTCAAAATTTGAATAATGCTAATAAGAAAGAACCAAGTAAAGTTCAAGATAATAAAGATCAAAAGAACAAGCAGCCTGAAAAACCTAAAGCAAAAGTTGATGTACTCAACGATCCTTTATTACCTGAAGGAGTTGACTTTGGATCGAAGAAACAGAAACGACAAAGAGCAGATAGTCTCGGAGGCCGTGGAGGCAGCTTTGATGGCGGAGACTTGTTAAAAGATCATGACGAAGAAGATGATGACTTACTTGTCATTGACAATCTTGACGAACTTGACGAAGAACAAAAATACATGGTGCTTCAGCATCTATTCGAGGAATACCAGAAAGACCCTGAAGCATTCCCAGAAGATCAGAAACAACTCTTAGAACAAGAAATGATGAAACTGTATCAGAAAGCTGAATTAGAAGGAGAGCTTGATGATGAAGACGAATATGAAGGACACTCAAGCAATGATAAACATGATAAAGGAAAGGATCGAATGAGTTCAGACAAAAAGGATAAAAAGTGGATTGATGATTCAGATAAATCAGAGAAACTTAATAAAAATAAAGACTCAGATAAGAATGCAAAACCAAGACTTTTGAAAGATGAATTAGATGATGATAAATATAAGCCAAAGGATAATAATAAAAAGATTGCTAAAAATAAAGAAGATGAAGAGGATGAGCAGTATATGAAAGAGATTATTGATAAACAAATTGATAGTAGTTCTAAGAGTGACCAGAAACAAATGGAAAGCGATAAAGCTAAAGAGTTGAGTAATTCAAAAGAAAATAGCGAGCATGCTGAGGAAGGTGAAGGAGAAGGAGATGGAGATGGTGAGGGTGAACAAGAGTTCATGATAAATGAAGAAGAGTTTAATAAACTTCCTCCAGAAGAACAACAGAAAATGCTCATGATGCTTCAAATGCAACAACAATATGCACAACAACAAGAAGCTGAAGGTGAAGGAGACCAGATTCCTCATGAAGTAAATCAAGAGTACTTGAATGCACTTCAACAACAAATGATGAACCAGAATGCAATGCAAGCAAATGAGAGACAGAGAACGAAATATAAGAAAACTAAATCTACTAAGAAAAGACCATCAACTGCAAAACATGGTTTATCATCAAAAGGAAGTAGACTTACATCAAAGCAATCTAGAAGGCCAGATAGTGCAGTTCCAAGAAGAAAAAGAAAGTCAAAATCTAAATCAAAGCAAAAGAAAAGACAAAGAGAGCAACAATACATGAACCAATTGCATCAACAGCAGTATATGCAACAGCTCGCTCACCAACAGCAAATGTACAATCAAAACCCAACTGACGAAGAACACAACGAAATGATGCAAAACCTCAACAACCTGCAGCCAGTAGACGAGAACGGCAATCCAGTCGACTTGACGCCAGAACAGCTCAAAGAACTGCAAATGCAGTACCTGCAGCAGCAAGAAATGGAGGCCGACCAGCAGCAGTACGACGAGCCGCAGCTGACTCCTGAGCAGTACGCGATGCTGCAGCGTCAGGCGTACGAGCAGTCGCTGCTTGCAAAGAAGAATCCCAAGCGCAAGGCCTCGGCCAAACGCAAACCCGCAGCCAAGAAACCTGCAAAGACCAAGAAGCCGAAACGCAAGGCGCAGAAACAGCAGATCGACGAGCAGACTGCCTTCTTGATGATGCTGCAGCAGAACCCCGAGTTGCAGCAGCAGTTCTTGCAGCAACACATGCAGCAGATGGACGGCGCGCAGGGTCCTGACGACCAGATGTACAACGTCGACAAGATCGAGGAAGAAGAGAACGAAGAAAGTCCGATGAAGTCGCAACCGGTCGAGCACCCGGGCATGCAGGGTCATCACGGACAGACCGAAGAGTCAGCCAACACTGACGAGATGGCGCACCACCAGATGAGGAACATGGGAGCCGACGACGAGGGAATCTACGAGGAAGACGGAGAGCACGAACAGTATCAACACATGATGCCTGAAGAAGGCCATCCTGATCAAATGATGAATAAAGATCCTCGAATGGCTGAATATCAACAAAAATTTAATCAATATTATTCACCCCATCAAGGAAACTATGGAAATGTATATGATATGCACAATGATCCTCAACGCAATATGCAAAATGAGTCACTAAATGGAATGCTGAGAAGATACATTGCTGAAAATGCTCGTAAGCTTAGAAAGGCCAAAAAGAAGAAGAGAGCTGCTTCTAAAAATAGAAGGATATCTTTTGCCGCTGTTTCTCGAGGAGGTACTGCATACAATGTTGCTCTATATAGGAAAGCTTTTGAAGCTAAACCTCCTACTAAAAAGAAACCTAAGCAATCAAAACTTGCTAAAAAGATTTACTTGCTTTCAAACATAATTGAGAAAAATAGACTTCTTGAAGAAAAACGCAAGATTGCCGAATTAAAAGCTCTAAAATTATCAAAAAAGAAACCAACAAAATCATCGCTTAAGAGTAGGATGCAAGAACAAATACAGTTGTTAAAACAGAGTATTGAAAACGAAAGAATGGATAGAAAAATTGCTAAATTTGCTAGAACCCAAGCAATGAAAGAATACAGAAGAAATGCATCAAAATAACATCTATTTACAAATATCTAAAAGTCTTGATTTCTAATCTCTTTTAAAACTTTAATATCAGTGTTATGCTTTAAAAGATTAATTATCAAGATTACAAAATTATTTATTTTTGATAATAATAACTTATTTTATTC
>NZ_JAJBJB010000236.1 GCF_021811845.1 Candidatus Cyrtobacter zanobii
GCATATTGCTCGTTGATATTATTCTTGAGTATTGTATTTGCATATATTATTGTCCGTTTATTTATTATTTGATGAATTAACTTGAGGTTTTCAAGGACTATCCATCTCATTTTTTGTTGGAGTGCTTGAAAATATATCTGCTCTTTTTATTTCTTCTAATCTTCCCAATTGCTGAGTATTCGAAGTTCTATTTTTATACATTTCAGTACTTTCCGAAGACTGATCTTTAGTAAGTCTTCTTTTATATGATCCAGTGGTAAACCTTCTTCCTGAAATTCTAACTCCTCTATTTTTAAGTTGTCCTCTTGCCTCTTGAATTCTATTATTTCACGATTCAGAATATGCCATAAGTTCTTTTTCATTTGCCTGATCACTCTTGTATATTTGATGCTGCACATCTATTTGCTGTGCTGGTCTATTCTCCCAATTATTTGAAGTTCTTGCAAGCGGAGATACTCTATGATCTTTCTTACGACATAAGATTTTATTTTCGTCGATTTCGTCATTAACCTGCTTTTGTATTGACTCGATCTGGTAATTGTGCTTTTTGTAGAGCTCTTCTGAAGTTTTTGCGTTGTTTTTGGTGTCAAACATAAGCTTTTTAGATTTCCTTCTCGAACTCTTGCAATTTGGCTGCTCTTGAGACAACACCTGTCCAAACTGGTCTGAATGAGTACCTGGTCTGAATAAATCGTTAGAAGATATAAAAGCGAAATGTAGAATTTACCT
>NZ_JAJBJB010000237.1 GCF_021811845.1 Candidatus Cyrtobacter zanobii
TATTGAAAGTTAATTAAAACCACAACATTTGGTTTTGCAAACCGAAAGAATGCGTTACATCCTTCAATGTGGTTTACTTTTGAAGTCCTTGTTCGTAGCTACAATTTTGAGTAATTTACATTTATGTTGTCCCGCTCACCTTTGATGTCGCAAGCTAATGCGAGCAAGGCGAGAAATTCAATTTCAGCTATTTTTGAGTATTCGTTTGCTTTAGCCTCCAACTTGGTCCTCTCTCGCCAATTTAATGGATATAGTCCCAACCGAAACGGAGCAGCCACCGGAAATCCGAACACGAATGAAGACTGCAACATCGATGAAAACCTTGAGAAGATGAAGGCGGACCAAAACTACGATGAATGAAACTTCAGAGATCGAGCTTCTCGAAACCCAAGCGTCTCTGGTCTTCTCGATAATAAAGCTCAAGGCGAACCTCCTCTGCAGCTCAATAAGCAAATTGGTTCGGCCGAAGAAAGTCAAAACAGCGTCAGCGACGATAAGATGAAGAAAGATACGGAGAATAACAACTCTCAGGGAGACAATGTGATCTCAGACGATAAAGTTAAAGTTAACGATACAGCAAAACTAAAGTCATCAACTACTGGTTCAGGAAAGCTTGTACCAAAGAAAGGAGCAGGAATTCTCGATTTGGGAATGCTTGAATGTAAGTGCATCTATTTAATTGATTTAGTTAGCAAAGAGGAGGTAGTAAAAGAGGAAATTATTATAC
>NZ_JAJBJB010000238.1 GCF_021811845.1 Candidatus Cyrtobacter zanobii
GCCTATGACATCTACAAATAAAAAATTTCAAGCAAGCATGAAACTCATGACCGAAGAGACAGTTAAGGCACATGAAAAATTAGTTGCCGATAAGGATCTCAAAAACCAATATTTGGAAGCAAATAATTCATCCGATGTGCTCAACCGAAATTCAGACGAGTTGTTACAAAATAATGATTATGTCAAAACTCCTGAAGTTTTAAAATAAAAAAGCAAAATTACTGCGAAATCAAAATTACACTTATCAAGTTGATGCTAACAACATGTACGATGATGGATATTCTTCTGTAGAAAAGAAGTACATCAAGAGGAAAGAGCAAAAACAAATGCAAGATGATATTGATCTATCGACAACCCCAGCTTCATCTAATATTAAGGAAAGATCAACAATTACACCATGAAGATTTGCTTCAAAGAAAATTAGCTCTTTGGTTAACATAGACCCTGAAGCTTTTCATCAGCCAACCACAGATGAATGCGAGAACCTTATTGTAAACCTTGAAGATATTGTGAAAGAAGAACACTCAATATTTAATATTCAGGAATGATTAATTGACCACAAAAATGTTGACGCGGAATGCGTTAAATGGTGGGAAGCAAACAAAGAATCAAGTGTTAGAGAAATGCAACTATTCTTTGAGGAAGAAGGTTCAAAATAAGTTGATAAGGCAACAGCAGATAATACTTATACTTACTTTAGCTTATGTAGAGT
>NZ_JAJBJB010000239.1 GCF_021811845.1 Candidatus Cyrtobacter zanobii
GTTGTATATATGCAAAATAATAAACAAGAATATACGCATCAATTTCTCCATACCTTAGAAAAAATCACATTTCATGCATTTTCCCAAGGGAGAAAAAAAATTTCAAACTCACTTTCTCCTTTTTTTGGTAATGATACCAAATTCATTCTTAATAGTGTTGGTATAGATGCACAAAAAAGGGCAGAAGACCTATCACTAAATGAATTTCACGTATTAACAAGATTTGCTATAGCAGAGGTAAATAAGACACGAGTTACGCAGTTTATATAGTGGGCACATTATGTGATAGCCATGATTTTTGATATTTCTCTTGATATATCATTTTTTATTGTATCACATTTTTGCTTATAAAAAGAAAACCCATCAATTACTCTTCTTTTATATCTCTGAATCCATGCGGTAATAGACAAGAAAAATTTCTTCCAATTTAGATTGTATATCTTTCTGAGATTGGGCGTCCTCTTCAAGAAGATAACTACAAAGTTCATATGTTTTAATGCTCGGTATGTGACAAGCTTCTAAAAGTTTTGCTAAGCCCTAATGTTAATTGAAAGCTTCTTAAGCAGTTTTACATACAGATCTTTAAAGCTTGTATTTGGTAAGTATAATTCGCAATATTCAGTACAGTAAGTGCGCTCTTCCCACATAGCATATTACTTAATAAGTGTATGAGAATCATATTAATAAGACAGACTTTACACTATTTGCAAT
>NZ_JAJBJB010000240.1 GCF_021811845.1 Candidatus Cyrtobacter zanobii
ATTATTAGTTAAGCAGAATCAATCAAGCAGTAAACTATTGATATAAAATTAAACTAATCTCTAATTTTGAATCACTATTTTAATTAATTGAGATTAGAAAGTCATTAAATGTCTCACTTAAATATAAGTGGCCAAATTAGCCATAGAATTTATATTCACTTACAAATTTTGCTTTCAATAATTGTATTGTTTTGCTTTTTCAATTCATTTAAGTTTGTTGTCACTTTTTCAAGTTTCATTTCAAGTTTCTTTTTCTCTTGGATAAGTTCGTTCATTTCTACTTTAAATTTCTGAGTTTTAAAGCTATGTTCATCATTAGCTCTATTTCTCTCAACAGTAAGCTTTTGATTTGCTTGAACAAGCGTTTGATTGTCGCTATTTAACTGGTTGACATAGCTTTGCAACTCCTTGTTATCGCTTTGCACTTTCTTAAGCTCTGAGTTTAGCTTATCAACAGTTTCCTTGTTCTCTTGGATTGCATCTCTCAAGTCAACAATATTTCTCTTTAGTTCAGGAAGCTTCATAAGCTCTTCCTTTTTGTAGTTTCCTGTAGCAATGAACGGGTTGAACATTGTTGCCTTCTCCATCGATTTTCTTGCCATTTCATAGAACTTAGTGTAGTCATTTTTTATTACTAAATTGAAGTTATAATACGATTAAAGTTATCGTGCCAAAGAAATTCAGTTACATTAAATTTGTAAAATAATAT
>NZ_JAJBJB010000241.1 GCF_021811845.1 Candidatus Cyrtobacter zanobii
AATCAATGGATTCTCGAGCTGTTTATATTGTTGAATCAAAAGAAGAATTTGTAATTTTCATTGGTGAAAAATGTAAAGATAAAAATCGCGATGAGTATTTAAAATTCTCATATAAGTATATTGCCGAACTTCAAAAGCGAGAGAAAGCCCCGTCAAAAGTAACAGAAGTTGAGCAAAGCAATGTTGATAAATCATTTTGGTCTATTTGGGGACTTGAAGAAGCTCCGATTACTCCATTTGATCAGACATCAGCTTGGGATTTATGGTTTCCTAATCTTGAACATTCAGAAGGAACTTCAAATGTTCCAATGGTACAACAAATTGATGATTACAATGAGGAAATCAAAATTGAGAAAAATCTTAAGCCAAGGATGTTTACTTACCCTGACAAAGATGCATCAAGTGCAGTCTTTGATGAAGAAGATCTTGAATACGATGACTTCAATGTCATCTGTGTGAGAGCAAGGAAGCCTGAAGAGCCAAACATTATTTATATTTATGAAGGAGAAAGCTTTGAGGAAAGAGGAGGACTAACTAAAAATGACTTTATTCAAAAAGTTATTCAAAAGCACTTTAAAGAAATACCGAAAGACAAACTTATTCATCGCTACAATAGAGTAAATGAAATGGGAGTTGAGCTATGATTAGAAGATATGGAGCCTGATTACAATAAAAATCTCGATATGCTAGATGAAAGTGATTTTGAT
>NZ_JAJBJB010000109.1 GCF_021811845.1 Candidatus Cyrtobacter zanobii
ATGTCTTGGGATTTCTGCGTATCTTGGTGTATCTTAGGGACATGGAGATCCTCTTTGATCAGTAAGTCTCCATACCTTTTATACATATTTTAACAAAATTCATACTTACGCAGCAGGTCTATTGAAGGAAAAGCATCAGGTTCGATAAATCAAAGCTGTAAAGGCTGGAGGGATGCTAAAGGAGCATACATATAGATTATTTAGTAATAAAAAATTTGATCAAGCAGAAGTGTATTTTTCACATTACCAAAGTACTAAAGAAAGAATAAAAGGTAAGAAGCTTGTATTTGCGGTTCAAGATACATCATATTTAGATTTTGATTCCCACCTTAAGACTAAAGGACTTGGTAGCATCTCAAAGGCATATACAAAACATAAAATGGTGTTAATGCTACATAGTACTCTAATTCTCTTAATAGAAGGGCAGGGCTATCTTCTCAGCAATGTTGGTCTCGTACTCTGCGTGAAGAAACCGCCAAAGAAAAAAGGAGCAAATATACATCCTCTATTGAGGATAAAGAAAGTTATAAATGGATAATAGCACTTAAAGATACTATGAAAATCATTCTAGAAGGTACAGAAGTAATTCGGTGATAGAGAATCAGATATTTTTGAGCTTTTATGGAGCTGCCAAGAGTTAAATAGTTTGTTTATCGTGCGTAACAGGCAAAATAGAAGATTCATTTGTTCAAACATCGGTAAAATAAATTTACAAACTCGGTTAAACCAAGTCTCAGAAAAAAAAGAAATTATCATTGAAGTACCAAAAAAGAAAAATGAAACTGCAAGAGAGGCAAATATTGAGGTAAAATATATATCTGGCTTAATACCTATTAGATCCCCTTCCTTATATGGTTCAAAAAAACATGATCATAAAATCAGTGATAGAGTTGCAGTTTATGTGATAAGGGCTAAGGAAATTGATCCACCTAAAGGATCAGAGGCAATAGATTGAACATTATTAACTAATATTCCCGTAAATAGCTTTGAAGATGCGATTGAGAAAATAGGTTGGTATAAAATAAGATGGAGAATTGAAGAATATTTTAGAGTTTTGAAATCTGGCTGCAAAATAGAAAAAGCCCGTTTAGCTACAAAAGAGAGATTAGAAAAACTGATTGCTCTAAAAAGTATTATAGCATTTAAAATTTTATATTTATCAAAGGCTGCTATATCTAATCCTGAAGAATCATGTAGTAAGATTTTAACTTCAAAGGAGTGGCAAGCTCTTTATATTCGCGAATACAAAACTTATACCCAAAGATCCGCCTACTATAAAACAAGCTATTATTTGGTTAGGAAAGTTAGGCGGTTTTATGAATAGGAAATGTGATAAATTGCCAGGAACCATTATGGAGAGGGTATGAAAATCTTAAAGAAAGTATGGAAATGTTATGTTTATTTACTCTTCAAATTTGTGGGTAAAAGTGAGATTTAAATCCTATAGAGAAATTCTGGGCCAATATGAAGAGATGGATCAAAGATGAAATCTCTGAATTTGGCCAATTTGCTATACAACAATTTTTTTCAATTATGCTAATTCAACTTAATTTACTATATATAAAAAAAGACCAAAGAATGGGGCTGTCTTTATATGGATTGCTGTTGATAGACAGTCAGGTCAAGTTATTGATTTTGAGGTAGGAGATAGAAGCAAAGAAACATACCTAGAGTTAGCGTTTAGATTAAAAGAAAGCTGTTATATTGAGCATCTTTGTACAGATAGCTACTACAAGTGCTATAAAACCTCAAAACATCATCATGCTATAAAGGCAGAGACCTCACTTATCGAATCTAAGAATTCACTGATACTATTTGGCTAGATTTAATCGAAAAACAAAGAGATATAGCAAATCACTCAGGATGCTTATCACCTCTTTGATCCTGTTTTTTAATAAGCGTTTGTTAAATTAAAATTTTAATCTACAATTGTTGGGCAATGTCTTTTTGAGTAATCTCAACCTCTTATTCCTACGCTATAGTTGTATAGAATATCGTGCACTACTTGTGCACTCTTTCAATAAATCCCTAAAATAGAAAACCAATTCCTGCCGTTATAGTAAATCTAGGATTATTGTTTTCTTCTTTGCACTTCATACCCAACATATTAATATCTATACCAGATGTAATAAATATGCGGTCAGAGACCCTAAGATCGAAGCCTAGTTCAGCAGCGACGGATGACATAAGAGTGAGTGGTTTTAATGGTGCTGCATTAGCAGGGCTTGCTTTTGTTACCATTGCATCTGAGGTAAGTATATATAACCCAGAAGAAAATTTTACGTATGGCCTAAACATATCATTCTGCCCCCCGAAAATATACCTAAAGCCAGTAGAGCACAATACTGGTACTGTCTTCTCTAAGTTTACAGTTGCATTTGCTCCAATACAAACATCTACATGATCTGATGCAGGTATCATTATAGCGGCACCAACGCTATGCTCAAACGGTGTATAGTCACCAGTAAGTAGGCCTGTTAGTGATAAATGTTTCATAGAAAATGTGCTAGAGCCCAAAAACGAAACCTTCGCACCATGAATTGCATACGCTCCACTAGAAAAACTAAATACTGCTAAAATAAGAAGCAATAATTTTTTCATACGAATAAATAAAACAGTAAACGAGTTGTAATAGTATTATATTACAATGCCGCTATAAAGTAAAGCAATATTGTTATATATCAGCATGTTATTTTGCTATATTGTATATTGCGTGATATATACTATTTATAAATTCAGAAAATTTAGTGCCCTGATATTCAGGGCCAAAAGAATGTGAATTGGCTAGACAGCCATGACCCGCAATAAAAAGTGCAAACCATGTCGGTCCAGCTAATCAGAATTTGGTGGTGAGAGCATCATAGCCTTATGTGCCCTACCACTTCTAAAAATATTCCCTCAATAAGTCTTTAGAACATAAAGCCAAGACCGAGGGTTGAGGTAAATAGAGGATTATTATCGTCTCCTTTGAGTTTTGCCGCCAACACACTCACATCTACGCCCAAGGTAATGAACATGCTGTCAGATACTCTAACATCAAAGCCTAACCCAACACCAGCAGATGACATAATTGAGTCTGCTGCTCGTTCTGCAATGCCTTTTCCAAAAAAATCATCAATCTTCCGCGTTCCATCCTCAGAAATAAATATCTTGTACAATCCTGCAGAAAATTTCACATATGGCCTAAATGTACTATCCTGATCATTAAAAAGATATCGGCAACTAGCAGAGCATAAAACTGGCAATGCATGCTCTACATTTGTAGTGGCGCTTGCTGCAATACCAACATCTACATGATCTGATGCAGCCACCATCACAGAGGCACCAGATCCAACCTCAAACTTTGTCATACGCTCATTGTTTTCGCTCATCTTTTTGATTTGCGCAATAGTAGTAGTACCAGAGCCAAAAACAGCAATCTTATACCCAGCAGCTGCATGTGCTCCAGAGAAACCAAACATTGCTAGAATAAAAAACAGTAACCTCCTCATAAATATACAATATAAACAAATATTG
>NZ_JAJBJB010000242.1 GCF_021811845.1 Candidatus Cyrtobacter zanobii
CCCCTTTAGAATATGCAATGGTTGAAAAGGTTTGACAATTTAGGAATAATTATTGTTGATTCACGTAGTTCACTTTAAACATCTTGATCGAGTCGATGTTGAACAATGGAACATCTTGCTGTCTCATGAATATTTGACCCCATATATATGATATTGCCCATGTGTCGATTGAATTGTTACCATTGTATGTTGTAACCAAAATTTTGACTTGGTTTGGAAGTAATCCCTTCAAAGAACTCTTTTTCAAAAATTCGACAAATTTGTCGGCGTCAATGTTATTATCTGGTGACGGATTTTTAGCTAAAAATGCTCTTGCTTTGTCGTCAGTATACTGTATTGCTTGTTTTAAGTTTGGCAAATTAAGACTATTTTTCCATTCTTTTTCCCACTCTTGAGATAAAAATTGGAAACTCTCTTTTGACACAGTAGTTGATTCATTAGTTTGTTGATGCTTAATATCGTCAAGTGGCACTTCAACCATACTCTCATTTTCCTCTTTTGATTCATCAATAGCTTTTTCTTCTTTCTCTTTTGAAATCGTACTTTCATTTGTTTGTTCAGTTTCTTGAGTTGCTTTGAAAGTGATTGATGAAGCTGTCTCATGTGTTTGTTTAACTTCTTCACTAATTTGACTTTGTGTTTGTTCATTTGTATCAGTTTCTGATTGTGACTGTGAATTAGACTCTGTTTGTGGCTGAGAT
>NZ_JAJBJB010000243.1 GCF_021811845.1 Candidatus Cyrtobacter zanobii
CAGTATCAAGCCTGCCTTAGTATTTTCTACTATAATCTCTCTTTGAAATTGATCAAAAGCAGCATTAATGTGGAAAAATAGTCTGCCTTCTGGTGTTGAGGTATCAATATTTTGCGTAAGCACTTTTAGGCTGATTTTGCGCTCTTCTAGATCTTTAACTGTAGAGATCATTTGTGTAAGAGAACGTGCAATACGTGATAATTTCCAAACAACAAGAGTATCACCAGAACGCATGTAGTCTAACGCTTGTTGTAGCTGTACACGTGTCTTACTGGCTCCAGATATTTTTTCAGTGAATATCTTTTTGCAACCCGCTTTATTCAGAGCATCAATTTGGTGCTGGGGATTTTGATCCAAAGTTGAAACGCGAGCATAACCAATAAGCATATTTTATTCCAAAAACGGATTTTTGTAACCTTAACAGAACAAAACAAGTAGAACAAGGTTTTGGGACATATTTTGAGTAGATTTTTAATAAAATTTGTACTGTGTGCTTGTTATTCCAAAAACGATCGTTTCTGGTACTCTTTAGTAATCACATTTCAAGATGTATGTTCGTATATTCTACGTAACTGTACTAGTTGACATTTAATATCTATCTTTGGCCAAGGCACCGTCAAGTTAAGTAAGGCATTTGTATAAGCATGTAAATGTGATATCATATTAACGAATCAGAGTAAGTTGTATTCATGTTATATAT
>NZ_JAJBJB010000110.1 GCF_021811845.1 Candidatus Cyrtobacter zanobii
TGTTCCATATGCTTAGCAATGTCTTTTGGTTTTTGCCTGATGCATAAAATGGTATTGGATTGCCTGAGTGTTTGAATGTTTCGTCCCATACATCTTTCATTGTTTGTAGCTCTTGCTGCTCTTCTTGTGTTGGTTTTTTGTTTTGCTGCTTAAGCTTCTTTGAATTATTTCGTGTTATTGGGTTTTCTTTGTGTTCAAGCCCTTTATTAGCCTCATTGTGTACTTCGCAAGCTGGGGTGTGTTGGTCAAATCTTTGATCTTTGGTTTCTGATTTTGTTACATGTTCGGAGATTTGTGGTTCTTCTTGCTTAAGGTTACTAGCTATGACCCCATATTCTCCTTGCTGAACTTTCTGGATTACATCGGATCTTGTGAGAAATGCAAATCGTGGCTTAAATCCCTTGTTAACTTTACCCATTAGATATCCACTGCTTGCTACTTTTTTGGCGTATGTTGCCCAAACATCTAGATCGTTTTTAAAGTGGGTTTTAAGGAGCTCTAATAGCTTAGCTGGGGTTTTTATGGTTGTATATCCATTGGTTGTAACTGTTGTGATCTGTACATCAGGTACGTTGCTGTTCCAAATGTGGATCATTTGAGCGATTGTCTCTTGCTCTGTGGTTTGTGTGGCAGGAGTCTTAGACCGCTTTGTTGATGGCACGGGGTCCTTTTTAATCAAATCTTCACACTTAAAATTATCTTCTTCCTCATTAGAAGAATTAATTATTGTATAGTTATTAATTGTTATGATTGGTTCATTTTGAGCTTCTTGATTGGTTCTTTTTTTTCTATTTATAGCATCGTTTTTTTCTTTATTATGCGTGGTTTGTTCAAGTAATTTTTGGTACTCTATAGAGTACCATGTTGTTTGATTATATCGGTGTGCGTTTACTCTGATAGATTTTAATACGCCCATTTTTTTTAGTGCATAAATAATTCTTTTTGTTGTAGATAAAGAACAGCCAAGTTGCTCAGACCATTCGTTTAATGTGTTATATACCCACAATCCACTTTGACCATTAATGATCTTACCGCATCGGCTGAGCCAGTGGTCTAGTAAAAGGAGAAAATGTGATTGATTTTTTGTGAAGATGGATTTCTCAATCTGAAGTCGATTTTTTATGCAAAAGCTCATATAAAATATTCTCAATATAGCGATGAGCTGTTGAATATTTACGAAAAATGCTGTACAATTGCAGGTGCGTATAGCGTGCAAGAGTAAGTCAAGTATCAGAGCTTGGGGCTCTTTTTCATGATTCTTGCTCATCGTTTTGTTACACCGTATAGAGACATTGTTGGTTTGTTTATACGGTTATTTCAAAGAATGTAATGGGGGTGTTATTTAACACTCCCATTTTTCCATGACTCTCAAGTTCCATACATTCCTTTAATATTTAAATTAATTACCTATTTGCTCTTATACATAGAGATAAGAGAGATTGCAATAATAAAGTATCAATGATAGTAAATAACATTGCTTTTAAAATTATATGATTTGTGAGTTTAGAAAATAACTTAAAAGATGGCCTGGCACAAAGGATTATATGTAAGTTAACAAAAGCAGTCCCATCTACTGTGAGTAGATGTATCGCTAAGCATAAAATCCCTGGGCTTGATGGCGTTTATCATGAAAGGGGCACGAAGGGTATAAGGTACTCTTTGTCTGATGCTAGGAAAATAATTAAAGATATCACTAACATTCCTAGAAAAGTAATAAAAAAGAAACATGCGTTTTATAACTTTAAGGGAGGTACTGGTAAAACTAGCTTATGTTTTCAAATAGCTCATCATTTATCAATTATGGGATACAATGTATTGGCAATTGATGCTGACCCTCAAGCTCATTTATCCACTTCTTTTGGGTTAATGAGCGGAGATTGTATGACATTATATGATGTGATCACACAATCATGTGCTTTTGAGGAAGCAATAATAGAGGTTTCAGAAGGGCTTGCATGCATACCGTCTAATTTATCTTTAACTAAGCTGGAGGTTGAGTTATCTGGTTTGCCAAAAAGAGAAGAAAGAATGTTAATAGACTTAAAGCCTTTAGAGAATAAATATGATTTTATACTTATAGACACAAATCCTACAATCAGTGTACTTAATAGAAATGTAATATGTTATTCAGATTCAATTCACATAGTATGCGAAACACATCCGTATAGCTTGAATGGGTTGAAAATTTTAATAGATGATTTGGAAAAATTTTTCAGATTGATGTTAGTAGATGCGAAGCATCTTAATATAATACCAAATAAATACGAAGACAGAAGTATAAATTCTGCTGAATGTATAGCGGCGCTTAGGAAGTACTATGGTCAGTATTTATCTCAAGAATTTATAATAAGAAGGAGCGAAGATATAATTACCTCATCTAAAGTTGGTAAGCCATTAGCTTATTTTGCAAAAACTAATTCAAATGCTTTGCAAGACATAATAGATCTTATGTACCATATCATTAATTTTTCTACAGATTCTAATGAAAAAAATAAAAAATAGATCAATTTCTGAAAATTTAGAAAAGATGGTAAATCCAAATATTTCTTCTCGTAGGTCAAGCTTAGGGTTTGAAAGTAAAATTAAAGAATTCTATATGGTGGATATAAAACATGTTTTGCCATTCAAAGATCAAGCTAGAAAGTATTTTGATGATGAAGAAATAAATAACCTGGCCAATTCTATAAAACAATATGGAGTAAGGCAGCCCCTTACTGTCATTAAATCAGATTGCGAAAAGGGATTTTTTGAAGTTATAAGTGGAGAGAGGAGATTGAGGGCTGCTAAAATAGCAGGATTAGATTCTGTACCATGTATAATATTAGAAAGGCAGGAATCACCCGAAAAAATTGCCTTAATAGAAAATATGCATAGGGTAGATTTGCATCCAATAGAATTTGGTGACTCTTTATATTCGCTATTAGAAAGTGGGCTGTTTAAATCCCAAAACGAGATCGCTAATTCGTTATCAATAAAAGAATCAAAGGTTTCAGAATATATAAAATACTCTAAAATCCCACCTGAGCAAAAAAAATTCTTAATAGAAAATAATATAAAATCTCGTCAAAAAATAAGAGATTATTTAAAGGAAAAAGGTCTCAATGTAGGTAGATTTTCAGTATTAAGGATAAGTAAAGTAAATGAAGAATTTAAAATAGAAGATGCTGGTATCAAGAAATTAAATACAGAGCAAAGGGAGCTACTGAAGCAAAGATTAGAAATGGTTGTAAATAATTTATAATCTTCGCCGCGGCGAAGATTATAAATTAAGAGATGTATTGTTATTTATTACTTAGATTTTCAGATTTTTCTGATGGCATATATAGATGCAGCTGGATAAGAGATGATCTACTATATTAGACCTGCTGCGTAAGTCGTTTTTTGTTTCTGTGTTTTTTTGTCTTTTTTTTGGACGGGCTTTTGTCTTTTTCTGATGATGCTTATGCAGCAGAAAAACCATTTTTGAGATTAACGATGCCGGC
>NZ_JAJBJB010000001.1 GCF_021811845.1 Candidatus Cyrtobacter zanobii
TGATAAATCTTTGAAAACCTAACTCATTGACACTTCGTGAGTTTTGATAGGTTGTTTTTATCAACTAATTTCGATTTTACTATATAAAATAGTAGAGGTTAGCTGCGGGGGTTACAGCGCTCAAGGCTGAAGCCAGTACTAGCCAAGGGATCATAAATCCAACACTCCTCTTGATATAGTTAGGTTGTAAGCGCGTGCCAATAAATAGAGGGGAGCGCTTCCCCCTCTATTACTTAAAAAGAGCTACTATTGCCCCTGCATATTAGTAAACCCCTCTTGGCCATCATACAGATAGAGCTTGTGTAAGATATGGAAATCTAATCCTATATCATTTAGTAACTGCTGTACCTCTATCATATCCTGCTTAGAGGCTTTTTTATTTTTTGCAAAAAATCTAAACCTGACTAATCCATCGATATTTGTACTACATCTTTCCATTATTTCAGACCACACCATCATGCCTCTTGCAGATACATTCGCAAGAGCAAGGTTTTTTTGTCCTTTTCTTATTTTATCTACTATATCAGATATAGGTGCGGCTACATCCTCAGTAAATATATCAACACCAATACACTCAACAATAGCCTTCTCTCCTATTGCCTGATATTCGAACGGCTTCATAACTTTTGTAATATTTTCTACAACTGGTATGTGTACTGGTAGCTTGCCGAGGTTCGCAATAACTGCATTAGCAAAATCTTTTGTACTTGCTTTCGCTTTACTTACTGTGGCGCTGTAGATATCTGCTGTATGTATCCCATCTTCTATTGTTTTTAGCAATGCATTCTCTATTTTTGTAGCGACTTCCCCTTGTCCTATATGATGCAGCATTAAGATAGCAGCATTCAAAAGCCCAGATGGGTTTGCAATATTTTTGCCAGCAATATCAGGTGCAGAGCCATGAACTGCCTCAAATATCGCATAACCAGCACATTTTTCATAACCCGTACCTATATTAGCGCTACCTGCAAGCCCTACAGAGCCAGAAACCTCAGCCGCAATATCAGAAATAATATCACCATATAGATTAAGCGTCACGATAACATCAAACAATCCTGGTTTTGATGCTATTTTAGCCGACCCTATATCTACTATTATACTATCTGTGCTTATTTCTGGGTAGTCCTTTGCAATTTCTTTAAATGTATTATGAAAGAGACCATCTGTAATCTTCATTATATTATCTTTTATAACGCAAGAGACCTTTTTTCTGCTATGCAGCCTTGCATATTCAAACGCATACCTGATAATTCTTTCACACCCTTTGCGTGTTATGATTTTAAGAGCAATTCTAGTATTCACAGACGTCCTGTACTCTACCCCCGCATATAAATCCTCCTCATTCTCTCTGATGATAACCATGTCCATTTTCTTATCAGAAAGTGGTATATAGCCAGGAAATGATCTAACAGGCCTTATATTTGCAAAAAGGCCAAGGGATTTCCTTAATGTAACATTCACACTTTTATATCCACCGCCTTGAGGTGTAGTTAGTGGCGCCTTAAGCAGTATTTTATTTTTATGTATAACGTCCCACGCACTATCTGGTATGCCAGAGGGTGCGCCGCCTAAGTATGCTTTTTCACCTATCTCAATCTCTTCAAAATCTAGGTCTGCGCCTGCGTTTTTCAGAATATCAAGTACAGAATTCGTAATTTCTGGTCCTATGCCATCACCCCTTGCAAGTGTTATAGTTTTTTTCATAGAAAATTAATAAAAATTATACTGGTCAACATAGTAGTAGCTGAGGGTATCATAATAAAAGCACATAGGCTAGGGCAAACAACTTATGCTGTACTGTATTGCATAATCACCTAGGATTGATAGGAGTAGCATGCTATATTGTTGGTGTATAAATCTTGGATCACTAGTCGCAACTGTAGTACATTGCAAATTCACTCAAATGGCTCGATATAATACTATCGTACCAAGGCATTGCAAGAAATATAGGTTTTTAATCTTTTATTCAATATAGAAAATTTGTTATCTTGTAATTCATTAGATTAAATCTTAATATTTAAATATGAATTTAATAAGCCATATCTAGATATGAAATTGAGAAGTTTACAAGGTACAGATATTTATTCTAACTTTAAGAAAGAGGTCACAGATGCCAAAACCACATACGGTATATCAGAAGCAATCATTGATCTTAGGAGCAACATAATTAAGAGTAATGAGCCTATAGAGGAATTAGTAATGGGTTCAGTAGATTATGTGCTTCAAAAGATTCTATCTGAGAATGGTATTATAGAAAGTAATATATATAACTCTATCATAAGTGGATCTGATGTTGATCTTAATCTATTCAAAGATCAAGATTCTCTGAATCAGGGGGATGGACGTTATGATAAGCTTCATACAATGCTAGATAGCAACGAAGCTATTTTGGAGGCTATGGCTTTATTTCAAAAAGATAAGGAGATGCAATATAATCGTACAGGTGAAGATCTTACTGAGAGGCAAAGAAATTTCCTAGGGGCATTTTTGGATAATGCCGTTGGTAATGCAGCGCTAAATAGCAAGCTATCAGAGCTTGCAAACAATAAAAGTGTTTATTTTAATTTGAATTTTAAAGAGGAGATAGATGGGCTGAAGAGGTTTTCTTACAAAAGTAGAGTGCTGGATGATGTTTTAGAGCAAGGGGATAAGGTAGACTCTTTGGGTGTAATAGGCAAGAATTCTACAATTCCATATAGTAAAAGGTTTACATTAGAAGAATTTGGAAAGCTATCAGATCTTCATGCTGCATATTCATCAATCAGCCGTTTTAGTGCAAGCTGTGGTGATACCGATGCGTTCAACAAATTGAGTAATGTGCTTAAGATTGGAGAAAGTGCTGGCCACTTTCTCCAACATATAGAAGAGGAGTTTATGATACATGCCACAAACGATTACAAAGCAGGAGATATTGTCATGTATGATATAGACAAAAGGGCTATGGTTACAAATAACAAACCAAATAGGGAGAGTGAGTTAATAAAAAAATATATTACAAATTATGGTCATGCCGCAACAGTTGCTGTTGAAGGTGGTAAGGCGAAGCTTTCTCATGTTTATGGTGAATATGAGGTTGATGATTTTGACATGAGAAAAGGTATTTTCTCTGATACCTATAGAATAGATTTAAGTGCATTGCTAACCAAAGAAGCAGCGCAAGCAGCACAAAAATTATATGGAGATCAATGGAAAGAAAGGGTGAATGAGGTATATCAAGATGTGAGCTCTCAATCATTCGAATTAAGTCAAAAAGACAGGGTATATAATGGAATAATTAATTCAAGCGATAAAAGGTTCAAGGCTGGTATTGCGTCCTACGTGCCGCTTGGACATAAATCATTGAAGGCTACAGATTGGGAAAGTATGCGAGAGCAGTTTAATGATCCATCCAAAACGGCAAAAGAAATGATATGTTCGGAATTTGCATCAAGACTTGCAATAGTTACTTTTATGGAAAGTAATGAAAAGTTACAAGAAATGCTTGGCGTAAAGGATAAGGTGCTTAATATACCATTTTCTAGGCATGAAGATTTGAATAAGGTTAATCCTGGAAGGTTAATGGATATCTTAAATAGAGCAGGTTGTATAGAGGAAGTGCCGCCATCAGGAATGCAAATACAGATATTCAAAAGGCCCGAAGAGGACATGAGGAAAATTACTTCAGAAATTTGCAGGCAGTTCAAAGACGGGATCTCTAGAGGAATAGACGCAGAAGAGATTTGCGTAAACTTAGTAAATACTTTTGAAAGAGAGCATAATAAGCGTTTTCCAAATGATCAACTTAAATTAGATGCAAGCACAAAAGATATGATGGTAATATTAATTAAAGGTGAAGTGGATAATATACAAAAACAAGTGCAAGACACACAAAACGCACACAATGAAGGGAAGAAAAATAGTATCTTTGCTAAAATTTATAACGCCACTTGTAACATAGTGGGTAAGTTGTATAGAAAGCTTGATCAGCACATTGATCAAAATATAGTAAAAGAGACCGTTAACATAATTGATAAGTTTGTAGAAGGTGCAGAAAAACATGGCAGTTGGGTGAATAGGTTCCATAATAATGTGCAACGTGTTGGGGCAGATGGGGTTGGTGTTAGGTAGCTTTGGTTTAGTGTATAAAAATATTTATATCTTTGGTTAATAGGTAGTAGACTTTTAGTCTATCTTGTAGATATTATAGCGGTTTGCGGTGGGCATAGCTCAGCTGGTTAGAGCGCGAGTTTGTGGTACTCGAGGTCGCGGGTTCGACCCCCGTTGCTCACCCCTCTTGTTCATGAGCACTAAAGGTGCTTGGTTTTGTGTGCCCTTGCTGCTGTCTTGTGTGCTCAGTGTTAGGCTAGTTGGCTAATCCTTGTTTGTACAAACTTTCTAAAAGGTGTATGCATAAAATAGACTGTTAGCTACCCGCGGCCGCCATGATCTTGCTGTTGCTCGTTCCCCTTTGCGCTCCGTACTTTATCTGCATGGCTTCTCTCATCATGTGCACTTCTAGGAAATTTATCTCTCCACTGCGTTGTTCCCTGTAGTTGTTGCTCGCCTTTTTGTACATCCTTTGGGCCTTCAACTTCCTGATCGTGCTTTATGTTAACATTCAGGTTTGCCTCTAATGCATTTGAAAGGGTTGTAATCTTCTCGCCTATTTCTTGTAGCGAAACCTGTAAATTTTCCCCTCTATCAGTTACTTTGTTAACATCTTCTTTATCCTTCTCATCTTTTCCTTTCTCAAACATCTCTTTTATTGCACCATATATGTGCATTATTGCGCTGATAACCCCCTCTTTCTCAAATTTTTCCACACCTTCAGCTAGCCCTTTTAGTAGCCTGAATGTTTTATATAATGTGCTAAACTCTTTATGGTCATCTAGCTTATTTTCTGTATCAGTTAGGCCATCTGCAATCGTTTTAACAACACCAGCAAGCTGTGCTAGTGATTCCTTTAATATATATTTTGCAAAATCTACAGTTGGGTTTTTAATTCCTAGAAAATTTTGCACCATATCAAACACTTGCCCAAGAGTTTCCCTAGCATTATCAACTATTCCCTTTTTCTGTTCTTGATCTTGTAAGTCTGTTGCCCCTAAATCAGTATCTTGCATAAAATTTACATTTAATAACCACATATTAACAAAAGCATATGGGGCTATATATTTCAATATATTTTAATATATTGAAAAGCTTATATTATAGGCATGCCTATATGTAGTAATCACTTATGATTTGATAGTATTAGAGTTGGAAATACGCCTCAGAACTTCTTCTTTCCCCAAAGCATACATAAAATCGTATAAGCCTTGAGACTTGAATGTACCTATTACAACTGCTCGTAATTGCTTCATTATTAATGCTTTTTGAAAATTGCTATGTGTGATTAGTGCTTCACATGTTGCCTTAATTTGATCATGTTGCCAATTTTCTTCTTGCTGCAATGCATTATATAGATTTTGGAAAAAATCCATATCTAATCCTTTTGCAACTATTTCTTGGCATTGTTCATCTAGTTGAATTTTATCTGTAATTAATAAATTCGCATAATCTTTCAATTCATTTAGCGTATGTGAACGCTTTTTTATTTCCATAATGGCGCGTTCTATCATTGATACCTTTTTACTATTCTGTATAGCAAGGCTGCTTGATAAAAATGATACAAGCTCTGTATCATTTTTTATATTAATATAGTGGTGGTTAAGGAAGTTTAGCTTATCAACATCAAATCTAGCAGGTGACTTTCCTAAATCTGCAAGATCGAATATTTTAGCTGCCTCGTGCATAGTAATGATTTCAATATCATCTTTACCCCAACCTAATCGCAGCAGATAGTTTGCTAATGCTTCTGGCAAATAGCCTTTTTCTCTATATTCATTAGTATCAGTTGCTCCTTTCCTCTTGGACATCTTCTCTCCCATTTTATTATGTATTAATGGGATATGCGTAAAGCTCGGTATTTTTTCTCCTAGAGCTTTATATATTATGATCTGATGAAATGTATTTGTAATATGGTCATCGCCTCTTATTACGTGCGATATTTTCATATCAGCATCATCAACTGCTGCTGCAAGCGAATATGTGGGAAACCCATCTGATTTTAATATTATCAAATCTTCAAGTTCTGTACTATTCACAGAGAGTTGCCCCCTCAATTCATCATAAAATCCAACTATATCCTCTAAATCACATTTAAGTCTAACAACGTAATCCTTTCCCTTTATAATTTCATGTCTATCACGCCATATGCTTCTAATCTTCTGATGAGGGGATTCCAGCTTCATTTGATATATTTCATCTTGTGAAAGGTAGCACCTATATGCAAACCCCTTATCTATGAGATACTCTACTTTTTGCCTATACAGCTCCAATCTTTGCGATTGGAATACTATATCATCATCCCAGTTTATGCCGAGCCACTCAAGATTTTGTGTGATTTGATGTACAAGCTGTGGGTCAGAACGCTCTTTATCAGTATCTTCAATTCGCAGAAAAAACTTACCGTTGTGCCTATGGCTAAAGAGCCAGTTGAATAGAGCGGTTCTCACGCCGCCTATATGCAGCTTTCCTGTAGGGCTAGGGGCAAATCTAGTCCTTACTTGAGCATCCATTCGAAATTACCTCTAACTTAATACTAGAGCAGAGTTATACACATTTATACTGGCATCATCAATAGCGCTGCAGTAAGTGGGCGTATAAGAGGTATGGAGTATATAAGGCATTATCTAGAAGAAGTTGATAGATTATAAATGAAGGATTATAAATGAAGATAATAGTATGTTGGATAAAGAAGCGTTCTATAGGGGAGAAGATGTTAGAAAGATGGAAGGAATGCAAGAAGTGTAATAATATTAGTTAAGAACGGAGCACACGATGAAGTATAAAGATACAAATGCAAAAGCGTCTTTCGAGGAAAAGAAGTTAAGTATAATGCGGAGTGCAAGTTATCAACTGCTTCTAGGCAATGCTTGGATAATGCTGTATGCAAGAAAGTTGTCAAAAGCCTACAGTGCCAGAAAATTTACAATAGGTAGGGTATAGCAGAGGCAAATAAGATTGAGAAATAAACGGGGCAATTTATGCCAAAATTATCTCTATTCACGCCTTACAAACCGTCTCATGCTCTGTTGCCCAAGCTATAGACGAAATGTGGCATTTTTGTAGATTCAAAAAAACAAAATATGGATTTGGAAAGCCTATAGTAGGGAGCTCAGAAAAGTTGTTGCTTGTGTTAGATATGCCATAGCATAAACAGCGCATTACGATAGAAGTAGGCATGAGATCGAAGTGGTGTTGTATAGCAAGTGATAAATCAATAATTCGACTATATTATAAATGGCCGCTCTTTTACACAACTGGGTGGTCTACTAAGCTGCCTATAAAACACCTAAGTCCAGTTCTGCGTTCTTTCTTTAGCCGCTCAGCCCTTAAAATAGAAACAAGTTTAGCAAGGCTTTGATCTAAATATTTGTTAATTATAACATAATCATATTCATGCCAATGCATGATCTCGCTATCAGCTTCTTTTAGTCTATAGTCCACAAACAGTGAATCCTCGTCATCTATATGCCTATTTATTAATCTTTTTGCTAATTCATCTTTTGAAGGTGGGAGCAAAAATACACTTGCAACGTCTTCACGTGCTGTAGAAATGATTTGCCTGTGCCCTTGCCAATCTATGTCGAATAAAACATCTTCGCCTAGAGCAAGCTTTTGTTCTACAAAGTGTTTTGGTGTGCCATATAAATTCCCAAATACCTCTGCATATTCAAGAAACTCATCCATTTCGACCATTTGTCTAAATTCATCTCTTGTAACGAATATATACTCCCTGCCATTTTGTTCCTCTGGTCTTCTTTCTCTTGTAGTTACAGAAATCGAAGTATGTATATGTTTATCTTCCTCTCTCAGCATTTTTGATAACGTGGTTTTTCCAGTACCAGACGGCGCTGATAATATGAACATCAATCCTCTCCTGCTTATTTTATTACAATCAACCATACTAGTGAGTTTATTTGGTTGCAGGCTTATACCAAGAGTGAAACTTTGTTTCAATAGCTAATGCTATGTCTTCTTCAAAAGAAGCATTATAAAGTTTATTCAGCTGTACTATTCCAGTTGGCGATGTGATGTTGATTTCTATAAGTTGTTCTCCAGCTATATCTACACCAGCAAGGAAGATCTCATTGTTTATTAAGAAGTTAGATATAGTTTTGCATAGCTCCTGTTCTTTCTTCGTTAGGTCCGTTCTAGCAACGCTAGAGCCAAGCGCAATATTTGCACGAAATTCACCATCTTGTGGTATGCGCTTAAATTGACCAATAATACGACCTTGCAGCATTATAACTCTCTTATCACCAACCTCTTTTATAAAATTCTGGGCTATAATATGGCCAAATTCTGATATCTTCGCTGTTATTTTTATCTTATGGTTATATTCATCGTAAGAAATTTTTTCAACATTCCGACCACCATGTTGATACATAGGTTTTATGACAATTTTTTTGTGTTTTTGCAAAAATGCCACTAATTCATCTAAATCTGCAGATATAATAGTATCTGGCGTTGAATTTCGGAACAAAAGTGGTGATAGTTTCTCAGGAAACGCTCTAATTGCAGCTGCTGGATTGAGCACTAGTGTATCTTCCGATATTAGATCCAACAAGTATGTTAGTGTCACATACTTCATATCGAATGGTGGATCCTTTCTAATGAGTATAACATCGTACTTTGATAGATCTGTTTTAAAATATTTGATATGAATTTCATTGCCCATAAGGCAATCCTCTATATTAAACGTATAGCACATAGCTGTTAGGGTTGTTGAGAGTGTAATTTTTGCATAATCAATAAACGCAACTTCATGTCCATTTGCACTCAGTGCCCCTGCTATCCTTAATGTACTGTCATTCTTCAAGTTGAGCTCGCGGAGGTCATCCATTATTACACCAATCTTCATTCTTTAAACTCTATATAACCAAAGCGCATTGTAACATAGTATACCTTAAGAATCATGATCAATATAATAGAATATTGATCATGAGCCGAAATACTGATAGTAATTCTTACTGTTAGTTTTTATGAAGAATGTGAATACAGCTCAGGCTACAAAGGTCCAATTTGTGGATTTTTCTTTCATAGAGCTTTTCTTGAATGCGGGGCTCATAGTGAAATTAGTGATAGTTCTGCTGTTTCTAGGCTCTATAGTGAGCTGGGCTATTATAATAGATAAAGTAATATTATTTAGAAAATCTGCGCAAATTTCTATAGTGATAGAAACACTTTTAATAAAGAAATATCCAATAGAAGGTATATACAGGGAGATTTCTAGCGGTGGCAAGGCCATTGCAAGGCACCCTTTTGCTGTGATGCTGGCCGCTGCCATGGAGGAGATGCGGGGTAAGGATCTCAAAGATGTAGCAAAGGATGAGGTCTGGGGTAATATGAAGATTGCGGCCGCTAGATCATTTGAAAATATAGGATCTAATGTTAATTTACTCGCAACCATATCTAATAACGCTCCATTTGTTGGGCTCTTTGGCACGGTTTGGGGTATAATGAATAGTTTTAAGGCAATAGCGAGTGTGAAATCTGTTGCGCTTTCAGTCGTTGCACCAGGTATAGCTGAGGCCTTATTGGCAACCGCTATAGGTCTTGCTGTCGCTATTCCATCTTCAATATTTTATAATAAATTTACTTCTGATCTGAACTCCATGAGTGATAGGGCCGAGAGTTTTGCCTTGAAAGTCATCACTTCTATTTCTAGCGAAGATTAATGTTTGTTAATAGGAAAAAGCATGGTGTTATCTCTTCCATCAATGTGACACCATTCATAGATGTTCTACTTGTGCTTTTGATCATATTTATGATTACTGCAGAAGAGATAACGACTGCTGAGAACGTTAGTTTGCCTGATGTCAACTCCTCTCCCGTTCTGGAAAAAAGTGATTGTGTCGTATCTATTGCAGTGTCTGAAAGTGGAATAATTAAGATAGAAAATCATGACGTGCAGATAGAGGATTTTTCAGTGAAAATTTCTTCCATAATTAATAAGAACAAGCAATGTACAGCACTGATTTATGGTGATACAAAGGCAGAGTATGGTAAAATTGCGAAATTAATATCACTATTGAAGCAGAACAATGTACAGACGGTTTCTCTCGTTACTCAAAAAGAAAACAGATAAAGTAGAGATGCTTGATATTAGCTTCATAATATCATTTTTTGCTCATTTATTTCTGCTATTCGCTATACTTGTGAAGTCGTTTAATCTGGAGAAGGCTGTGTATGATAGCTCTAGTATTGTTGTGCAGATTGATGCAGACAACCCAATCGGTATTAAGAAAGTGGAGAATGAGAGTGGCTCCGGGCAAGATTTAGCACAAAAGCAGATCAGTGAAAGGCTACAAGTTATCACTACTCAGAGCGATGTGCGTCATAGCATGCAGGATGCTGCGCAGCCTAATAAACATGAAAGGCGTAAAAAAATTGAAAAAGTGCAAGAGAAGCCAATAGAAAAGAAGGCGGAAAAAAGTGTAAATAAGGAAGCGGAACAAAAGGTAAGTAAGGCACAGGAACAAAAGAGATCAAAACCAGTAAGTAGTAAAACTGCAGCAAGAAGTACTAAAAGTATAAAAGAAAATAGTGCTGTACACACTAAGATGGTTGAAAAAAAGGATACAAAATTATCTCAAGAAAAAATGGATAACAAAAAGCAAAGTATCATAGATGAAATACTTAATGATAGTACTTTGAATGCATCTGGTATGACTGGTGATGAAGTTGAGGCGATTAGGTCTCAAATCAGGAGCGTTTGGAACCCTGTTATATTTGGTACAGTGGATAATATTATGTACGTGAAGGTTGTAATTAAGTTGGCAGAAGATGGTTCTGTGATTGCTATAAGAAACATTCCAACACAATCTAATAATACTGGCTACAGTGCATTTTTGGATAGCGTTATTATGGCAATTGCCAATGCATCTCCAATCTCTGGCTTGTCTCCAAAGAAATTTTCTCAATGGAGTGAAATAGAGCTAACTTTCAGCTCTGAGGATGTGTAGCGTATATGGCTTCGCTAAAATCATATAACTTATTGTGTTGCATATAACAAGCAGCGACAGTTCTAAAATGAATGTAAAGATACAAATGTTGTATAAGTTGACACATATAGCAGCGCTTGTTATAGAATGCTGTTGGATTTGTTTTATGATCATATCGTGTCTGATAAAAAGAAAAGACTTGTGAAGCTCATCAGTACTGGTGGTACTGGCTTTTTTTGGGTAAAAAAGAAGGGGAAAAGTGCAGCCGCTACTAAAGGTTCTGGTGATGGGAAGCTTGCGTTTATGAAGTATGATCCTATACTTCGCAAAAGAGTTCTTTTTAAAGAGGCTAAAATCTGAGTCTGCGTTGTGCGGATACTAGATTCTGCGTGCTAGTCGCCGTGATTTTGGTGTTTTGCCTCCGATTTATGTGTTGCCTCTGTGGCGGAATTGGTAGACGCGACAGACTCAAAATCTGTTGTCCACTGGATGTGCCGGTTCGAGTCCGGCTAGAGGCACTTTCTATTCGTGTATATGCATGAGCTAAGATCCTTTGTTGTACGCTCTAGAATTCGTTCAGAAAAAAGAAGAAATTTAATAAAGTACCACAGCTTTATAAAGGGTGATGCGTCATTTTTCAGCTCGCTTGCTGGATGCTCTAAGGTAAACTTGGAAATAGGTTTTGGTGATGGCGCGCATATTTTGCAAAGGGCGCAACTTGAAGAAAATAGCATGTTTATAGGTTGTGAAGTTTATCCCAATGGGGTCTCTCAGCTTATTGAAGGAATGCTGAATGCAAAAGTGGATAATATCCTAATTTATAATAACGATGCAAGAGAGCTGGTAAATCATGCACCAGATAACTTTTTTTCTGATATTTATGTGCTATTTCCAGATCCATGGCATAAAAAAAGGCATCATAAAAGAAGGCTATTGAATGCGAATTTCATTAATCTGCTCTATCTAAAGATGAGGCCTGGTTCTAGACTGTTGATTGCAACAGACTGTGCTGATTATTACCACAATATCGTTAATACAGGGTTTAATTTTCATAATCAAAAACCAGAAGACTGGGTATCGACAAAATATGAGAAAAAGGCATTAGAAAACTCCAGCAATGTGTTTTGCTTAACGCTTTATAAATAAGTATTAGTTAATTGCAGTTAGTTATCTTGAGATATAAAAATTAACTAGCTGGAAGTTAGATTATAGCATCATGTATTATTGACACTATCTCAAACTAGTTCTTTATTGGTTTGTTATATTTATGTGCAGAAAGGCAATTTTTGAGTATTTTTAGTAATTTTACCACAAATTAGGTGCTGTGACGCTTGCAATTCTAGTATTTTGTTTGTTAACATGCGCGCATATTTTTTCTAATATTACAAGATGGAGAGAACTTTATGTATCATTAAACCTGATGCGTTTAAGTATGGTTATGTATCTGGTATAGGTACGGAAATAAAGAATGCGGGATTTAGTGTAGTTGCAAGCTTAGAAAGGCAGCTTTCTGAGCAAGAGGCTAAGGAGTTTTATGCAGAACATAAGGCTAGGCCTTTTTTTGCTGCATTGGTGAATTATATGACATCTGGGCATGTATTAATTTATGTTTTAGAGCGTGTTGATGGGATTAGAAAATTCAGAGAGTTAATGGGTGCAACTAACCCAATAGATGCGCAGGATGGGACAATAAGAAAAAAATATGGTACCAGTATAGATGAAAATGCAATTCATGGTTCAGATTCTAAGGAAGCTGCGCAAAGAGAAATAAAGTTCTTCTTCGGTTAATGCATAAGATATTAAAGATACATGGTAGGCAAATATTAGATAGCAGGGGTAACCCTACTGTAGAGGTTGATCTATATCTTGATAATGGGGCATCTGGCAGGGCATCAGTTCCTAGTGGTGCGTCTGTTGGCCTTATGGAGGCGATTGAAAAAAGAGATGGTAATATTGCGTATTTTGGCGGTAAGGGTGTTAGTTGTGCTGTTGATTCTATAAATACATATTTGGCAAGATGCTTACATGGTGAAACTTTTGATACGCAAGAAGCCTTAGATAATTTTTTGATCGCGCTTGATGGCACAGAAAACAAATCCTGCCTTGGTGCTAACACTACTTTAGCAATCTCTCTTGCATTTGCAAAGGCACTGCATTCACAACTTTTTCTCGGTATATTGGGTAATAGTGCAGTAAGAAAGATGCCTGTTCCAATGCTTAATTTTATAAATGGGGGTGAGCATGCTCAGAATGAGCTAGATATACAAGAATTCATGATATTGCCAACATTCAATGGAACGTTAATGGATAAAATGAATGTTGCGCATCAGATTTTTTATAAATTACGAGATTTGCTTAATAAAAACGGATACAGTACTGCACTTGGAGATGAAGGAGGGTTTGCTCCAGCCATAAGGAGCACAGAAGAGGCGTTAGATTTTCTCTCAGAAAGTGCCACTGAATTTCAGGGACATGTACGTTTTGCTCTAGATTGTGCGGCAAACTCTTTCTTTCGAAGAGATCATTATTTATTTGAAAATAAGAGGGTTTCAGCGCAAGAGATGCTTGCTTACTATACAAAATTAGTTGAGGCTTACCCTATTATTAGTATAGAAGATCCGTTTGCTGAAAGTGATTTAGATGGGTGGATAGAGGCGACAAAGTCATTGGGGGGTAAAATATTGCTTGTAGGGGATGATATTTTTGTTACTAATAAAAAGCTATTTGAGCGATATTCGAAGATGGGTATTGCAAACTCTATATTGATAAAAATGAATCAAGTTGGCACTTTAACTGAGACCATAGGGGCGGCTAATGCTGCAAGGGCAAATGGTTATAAGTTGGTAGCCTCGCACAGGTCTGGTGAAACTGAAGATGTTGCGCTGGCGCATTTAGCAGTTGGCATAGAGGCCGATTATATAAAAGCTGGTTCAATTTGCAGGACAGAGAGGGTATGTAAGTATAATGAATTAATTCGTATAGAAAGTGAATACTTTATTCCTTGATACTGCTTTAAAAAAATGCATTGTGGCATTACAGAGTAATGCCACATTATTCTTTCGTATTATCGCTCAGGAAAATCAGCATGCAAAAAGTCTCAATATTTTAATCACCGAAGTGTTGCACGAAGCGCAGCTTCATTATGCGGATCTTGATGCTGTTGTTGTGACAGTAGGGCCTGGAAGTTTTACTGGTATTAGGGTCGGTATGTCCGCAGCATATGCAATTAATGCTGTTTATGATACGGCTGTGTATGGAATTAGTACTTTAGAGATTTTTGCCTGCATGAATGAGGGCGATGTAGTTGTTAGTGCAGAAGCTGGTAGAGGTAGGTTCTATGTGCAGCATTTTTCGTATAATAAGACGCCTTTATCTTCAATACAGTTGTTATGTGGTGATGAATTAGGCCAATATAGTAGTATAGTTGGGGCATATATTGGTGAGAGTTATAATGCGCATGATATCCTAAAGGCTTTTCAGCGTAAATCGAAAACGACACATCTGCCAGTACATTTGCCAGTTCCCATATATATTTGCGAACCTTGATGTAACTATAGTAGTGCAAGTATTATGATAGAGCATATAATACAGCTTGCTATTGAGGCTACATACTGATCTGTGGTAGGATGGCCCTTGTGTGATTCGTTTGGCCTTTCCGGTTTTTGTGGTGAATGGTATACTATTGCTTTACCCAGATGCGTGAATAACTCACCTATCTCATTATAGGTTTTATGTTCTATATTCTTTATGATGGCGTGGGTATCAAATTTATCTTTAGGTAGTTTTGCAATTATTCTTAGTATGAGGGATAAAAATGCGCTATACGTTTTTGGCATTAGCGGTTTTTTTTCTATATTTCTTGCCTTTGATAAAATCAGCCAAGGTATTAAGATTTTTTTGTACCTAGCAAGTTCTTGATTAACAGCTGGTAGTTGATCTAGGGAGATTTTATAGCTGATATATGCTGTCACCTCTTTATCACATATTACACTGTCTATATTTTCTGCATGTTCTACGCCTTCAAATAATTGTCTCAAAGTAAGGCAGTATATCCCATTTGGGAGCTGAAAGTACCACGGTTTACTTATTTCATAAAATGACCTTGTTTGTATATTTTGCTGCAAGAATTTTAGGCGTGTATCTAGTGGCAAAAAGTTGGATAATATATTAAATAGATTCGAAGAAAATACTTGTCTTATGGTATCTTGTACGCCATGTTCCTTTGAGAATAATAGATTGGATATAGAATCAAGGTATATAATGCAATTTTTTAGCCTTAGTGTACCATTATCTTCAAGTGCGGCGAATAAACACGTATTATACGCATCGAGTTGATGTATATCGTGCTTATATGCATTAAGTAGCGCACTAGGTACACTTACTGCGAGGCTAGATCTGGTATCTACATCATCCAATATTGTTGGTATACTGTTCCAGTTTTCATATAAAAAATCAGTAAAAGATTCTACTGAATACCTACTCTTTTTATAAATTATATCTCTTGTTTTCGGTATATCGTCATATAGTTCTTCATTGTTTTGAAGTATGCTTTCAAT
The DNA here is from genome assembly GCF_021811845.1 of Candidatus Cyrtobacter zanobii. Taxonomy (GTDB): domain Bacteria; phylum Pseudomonadota; class Alphaproteobacteria; order Rickettsiales; family Midichloriaceae; genus Cyrtobacter; species Cyrtobacter zanobii. The sequence goes on from NZ_JAJBJB010000001.1 coordinate 15,587, forward strand.
ATTCTTAATAACATAATCGTAGTTTTTGTGATTAACGGAAATAGCACATCTAATAATAGAATAGAAAGTGCCAGTGATAGGGTTTAAGCTCGATAAATAAGAAAATAAATCATTATAATGAGCTTCATGAATGTTTTCTATGAAGGTCTCGTCCTTATTCCACAATAGGAGAAATGCTGTAATGCCAAGTGCATATAAATCAAAATAACCGTTAGAGCCTCCTTTACAATATTTTAAAATTTTTGTTCTATCTTTTGTTTCATATTGATACAGTTGTGCATACCCGCATGGCTGGGAAAACGGTTCTGCAAGTATAATTTCCCCTTCTTCAGTAATGTAGATGTTATCTAAATTAATGCTGCCATGATATATTTGATTGAGATGCAGGTTTTTGAGTATCTTAAATATCTTCGTAAAAATATCCATTACCTCACTATATCCAAGTTTGTTTTCTTTAAATTTTTCCTTTAATGGTTTTGCATTTAATTTCTCTATTACAATGACAAATTCCCTTAGATCCGCAGTTTTAGACATTCGTACAAACCCTGCACATTGCACGTATTGAATATGGCTTAATTTTTTATGTAGCGCATCATATGCGCATTCCATCCTAAACCAATCGCAATTGTCTAGTTTTAGTGCGTAGTAATTTGATGTAGGGGCGCTATTATGTAGTACGCTGTAAGTGCTTTTAGATGTCTGATCTAAAATAGTGAAGTTGTTGTTAATTTGAAGGTAGGCCGCATCCGTACTAATAAAGCGCTCAGCCTTAATATTCCTTTTTTCAACATGTTGTTTCTGAGACATACTATAACCATTCACGCATGAGGCTGGCTTCTTAGCCAGTGTATATTTTAGCTAATTGAATAGTATAACCGTGAAAAATGCAACAGCAAAAGCGATGCCGAAGACTAGATGCATTTCGGCACTAAGCATTTCTTGTTTATGCCTGCAAAATGCAAGCCCACCTGCCAGAGCTCAGGTACACAACCCTGATAAATTCATTTGATCAAGAGAATTATATTTCAGAATTAGGCGTATTTAGTGCAGCGTGAATCTTTTTATAGTCCCTGAGAGTTTTTTTAGTGCCTCAGATGTATCATCATTATATACAATTCTAGACTCAACATCGTGCCTTATAGATCTAATTGCCTCATCAAGCAATGCATCTTTTAGCTGTAATGCGTACTGGCGCTTCTTGTATTCCAGAAAGACAAGCGCGGACTTCTTCTTTCTGTTCTTTACATCTTCCAATTTTGCCTCTGCATTATCCTTGATGGTTTTTGCAGATAGCATAGCATGGCTCCTAATTTGTTCAGCTAATAACTCGGCCTCCACAAGGCTAGTCTTTGCTCTAATCAAGGCATTATTTGCTGTATTACGCAGGTTTTCAGATTCATATATACATTGGTCCATCAGCTCTGATTTATTATCCAGCATTTTGGCTATTGCTCTGGTGGTGGGTCTATACACTATGAGCAACAATAGCATAAAAGAAAGTGTTAGAGAAATTTCAGCCATAACTGAGTATATATTTACATATTGTTTGAGACTTTGCTCATAATAAAATCCTTTAGGTCAGCAATACTCTTAGACAGCTTTGTGACATCAAAAGAGTATTGCTGGGCGAGCGAGGCCTCTTCTATTTTTACCATCTCAGAGATACCATTTTCAACTTCCTTTATCTTTACGTTATAAAAAGCCTCGGCTTCAGCCTTGGCATTTAAAACTATAGTGGACGCTGCGGCTTTCGCATCTGAAAGCAGAGAGGCAATTCTTTCCTCAATTTCTTTAGACTTTTCTGCAGCTATTGCGGCTTCATTTTTCATCTCTCGTATATAGCTTTTTCTCATGTACACAAAGCCCCTAACCCTAGGTACAAAAACCACGCTTACGAAGGCATAGATAGAGCAAAACGAGATGAAAAGCCAAAAAAGCTGGGAAGTAAGGGTACTAAAATCCAACTGTGGCATAATAAGTCTATAAATAGTGGGGAACTTGTATCTACTTTATCACAAAAAGAAGTAAAAGCGCTATAAGAAAAGCAAATAAACCCATTGCTTCTGCAAGGCCAGCGCCTATGAAGGCACCCTTAGTCAGTTCTGGGGCGGCTGATGGGTTGCGCGCAATGCCTTTAAGAAGTGCAGAAAATACAAGGCCAACACCAATGGCTGCGCCAAGCATTCCAAAAGCCATCAATCCTATTGCTATAAACTTAAAATTTTCCATAAGGTATAAAAAATAAACAAAAATCAGTGAAGATTAATTGCGTCACTGAGATAAACAGAAGCCAGTATCGCAAAGATATAGGCTTGCAACACCGAGACGAATATTTCAAATCCAGTTAATAATGTCAATAGAGCAAAAGGAAAAAGGAAAAAGGCTCCAGCAAGAGAAATAAAGCCTGCAATCACTTTAAGAACTATGTGTCCTGCCACCATATTCGCGGCAAGTCGTATTGAGAGACTTATAGGCCTTGCAATATATGCGCAAAATTCTACCACAACCAACAGTGGCAGCACATATGGTGGAACCCCTTTAGGGGCAATTACTCTGAAGTAGCCAAGTCCATGTCTTGAAAAGCCAACAATATTTATAATGAGAAATAAAAATGCGGCTAGAGCGAAGGTTGTAATAATATGGCTTGTTACAGTAAATGAAAATGGTATCATGCCGACGATATTACACCCTAAGATGAAAATAAAGGTTGTGAATATGAGTGGGAAAAATTTATATATATCTCTATTTTTTGTATCGCTGCCCATCATATTCGTGACAGTTTCGTATAAAATCGTGGCAAGCGCGGCAGATCTTGTGGTCCTTCTAGTTTTGGATGGCTTTGTAATTAGTATAATGGTAAAGGAGAGTAATATAAGGGCAACGCTAGCGATACAGGCAAGTGCGTAATTTGTGAAGGAAACGTTGATGCCAAAAAGCGTAAACGAGATTACTGTCTTTATAGCAAATTGTGCAAGAGGGTCACCCATGTATGGAATACAAAAAACTCTATAACAGTAAATAGCTCAAAATACTAATCTTGCCAACTAGTCATATAGAATAATACATTATGATTTATTGTATAGAGATTAAGGTAATGATTGAGCCTTCATCAAAGGTTAATAATTCGGTCGTATGTTTGAATTATATAGCATGAAATGGGATAGCAGCGCACTGCAAAGCAATCACGCACAAACACAGAACCCAAGAGCGTCATGGATGCCTATTTACAAGAAGTTATTACGCATATGGCGTGCCCTGAAGGATTTGAACCCTCGACCTACAGCTTAGAAGGCTGCTGCTCTATCCGAACTGAGCTAAGGGCACGCAAGAAGCAGGCCGAAAGCTAGAAAACTATATAACGAAAGTCAATAGGAATTTTCACAAACAATAATGCAATCATTGTTCTTTAATTAATAGATGCCCATATAGAGATGCCCATATAGATTTTAGACATTTTGAACTATGTATCGAATTGAAATATGTAGCAGAGTTTGTTGCCAGCGCTAGATGTATGACCGCAGTACAGCCAATAAATAACATTTTAAATACTGGATTGACAATGCGCATACAAAGTATTACATTCGCCCGCCTTACATGGATTTGGTATGCTTCTGTATGGCTTCTTATTCTGCAGGTACCTCCTTCTTGAAGCACGGTGTGCTTAGGAGTGGCTGGTTTATCGTTGATGCACAAGGCAAGACTCTTGGTAGACTTGCTTCTAGAATAGCTCTTGTTTTACGTGGTAAGCATAAGTCATGTTTTACACCTCACATAGATTCTGGCGATAACGTGGTGGTTGTGAATGCGGCTAAGATTCGTCTTACTGGGAAAAAGCTTGCCCAGAATAGTTTTTACTGGCACACTGGGTACCCAGGTGGTGTAAAGTCAAGGACGTTTGGCAAAATACTTTCGGGTAGGTATCCTGAACGTCTTCTTATGAATGCTGTTCGTGGTATGATGCCTAAGCAGAGCGCGCTTGCAAGAACGCAGTTCAAGAAGCTTTATGTATATGGTGGCGCTCAGCACCCTCATTCAGGACAGCAGCCTGAATCAATAGAATTATAGTTATTTTTATATGCGCATGGATTCTAGAAGTTACGGTACGGGGAGAAGGAAAGAGGCTTCAGCAAGAGTATGGCTGTCCCGTGGATCAGGTAAGGTAGTTGTTAATAATAAAACTGCGGAGGCCTATTTTGGTAGGGAGTGCCTTTTGCACTTGGTTAAGCAGCCGCTTGTTGTGACTGATACAGCTGGTCAATTTGATGTATTTTGTACAGTCAGGGGTAGCGGCAAGCCATCCCAGGCGGGTGCTGTTAGGCATGGTATTAGTAGGGCTTTAAATGAGGAAAATGAGTCTTTTAGAGCTGTACTCAAGGCAAATGGGTTATTAACCCGCGATAGCCGCGTTGTTGAGCGTAAGAAGTACGGGCGTAAGAAGGCTAGAAGAAGCTTCCAGTTTTCCAAGCGCTGATTATTTTATTATTATCGCGCTGTCTGTGCTTTGTGTGGCGCGTTGTTTTTGTGTATGCGCGCTTCTTGTGCTGCGCTGGTGTCTTGTGTCATTCTGTGTCTCTCTGTTTGTAATGCGTAATTGGTGATTATATGCGTGCAACGTGTGAGGCTAATTAATTGTGATAGAGGTGGCGTTACCTAATGCCGCCTCTTGTTTTTGTATTCTGGTGCGTCAGTCCGTAGCTAGGTAATTATACGGAGTGTAATCAAATAATCTTAGTTTGTGTATTTCGCTTTGATTACTACAATTTGTCTCTTTAGATAAAATTTTCATAGCTTAATCTTTTTGGAATTCTCACATGATCTCAAAAATCATAAGTTGACATTATATTTATTTAATTTAATCTCCTAGCACCCTTTCTTTTGTGTTATGCTGTGGCTGGGAGTTTAAATAAGGTGGTTTTAATAGGGAATGTGGGGAAGGATCCTGAGGTGAGGGCTTCGCATGATGGGCGTGAAGTTGCCAATTTTTCTCTTGCAACCTCTGAAAGTTGGAAAGATAAGAACGGTGAGAAGAGAGAGAAAACTGAGTGGCATAGGGTTGTAGTTTTTGCACAGGGTCTTGTCAGCTTGGTGAAAAGTTATGTGCAAAAGGGCTCTAAGATATACGTAGAAGGGAGTTTGCAAACAAGAGAGTGGGTGGATCAGGCTGGTGTTAAGAAGTATTCAACAGAGGTTGTATTACAGCAGTATAGTGGTTCGATCATTTTACTGGACCCTAAAGCATCAGGTCATGGTGTGCAAAGAGAGAGGGGTTATACTGCGATTGATATAAAGCATACCGAAGAGGATGATGATGGAATACCACCGTTTTAGTTGGTGTATTTTATAAGCTGCAAAAGCCTCTTTCGAGGAAAAGAAGCTAAGTATAGTATTCAAGTTGGAAGCTGTGATGATGTATATTAACTCGATGGGTATAAGGGCCGGTAGCAAGGGTGAAAAAGGTTCATAATTCAGTGATATCTGTTTAGATTAAGCAAGTAGGGAAAGTAGCAAAAGAGTCATTTGTTGAAAAGATAAAAGAGATTCAGCCTAAAGATATCAACATAATAGAACTTGATGAGCTTTTTACTAAAAAAAAGAAAATAAAGCGTATATATTTAGCGCTGTTGACAGAGACAGGCTCTGAGTTATTGATATCGAAGTAGATAGGAGCTTCAGGTCATATTTACCTCTCGCATTTAGATTAGAGTATTACAATATTGATTACCTATGCACAGATGCTTATGATATTTATAGTAAATATCATATAAGTAGAAAGCATATAATTGATAAGGCTGAAACCTGCTTAGTTGAGGCAAAAAATTCTTCATACAGAGATAATTTAGCAAGATTAAATCGAAAAACTAAAAAGTACTCCAAATGCATTGTTATGGCTTTCTGTATACATTCTTCTCTTCTTTAAGGTCTTTGGGCACACCTTATCAACTGCTTCTAGGCAATGCCTTACAAACCATCTAATGCTCTGTTGCTAAAACAATATAGTACGCATAAAAAGTCACTTTATCAAATTTAACCTCATTAAACTATTTGCAAAGTTAATAGCACATCACCTTTATAACGATTTAGCTATATATCATCATTAAAATTACAAATGCTTAAGCTTATGCCCGCCATACGCAATCACTATGCTATAGCAGAGGCAGAATAGATTGAGAAATATGTGCACAGATTTATGCCAGATTGCTCCTATTTATGCTTTAGAAATTATCTCAAGTTCTGTTGCCTCTGCTATAGCCCTCAGAAATATAGCTTCCAACGAGTTCTATAAATTTCTTGGAAGCACCATAACAATCTCCGTGTACATACCCACCTCCGAATAACACTCTATTTCCCCACCCATATAATTTAGTAAGATACTTGAAAACGGGAGGCCTATACCTAGCGTGCCTTTCTTACTATAAAAGGATTTAAAGATATTTTTTGCAGTTTGTTCATCAATACCAACTCCATTGTCCATAATATGTAATTTATTATCTAAAATCCATATATCGACATTTACATCTTCACCACCATGCTTAAATGCATTTCTGACAACGTTACTAATGATCTGCTTAATACTCTGCTTATCACCATTAAACCGAAAATCTATACTATCATCAAATTGTATTCTAGATCTCTGTAAAGCAGTTATAAAAGGTGAATCAATAACTTCTTGTACGGTATCTTTTATTGAAATTATTTCAAAATTTTCACATGAATTTTGTCTAACTAATTGAAACAACAGTTGTATTATCTTTCTTGCTTCACTTATAGATCTTAAGATCTCTTTTGGAATATGGTGAAATAATAGATCGTATTCCTCATTACCCATAGAAACCTTTTTAACATGATCGTCACTGCTATCTACCTCTGCGGCTGCCGTGATCTCAACGAGCGTAAATGCCAGAGTTTCAGATGTGGCTATTGGGGCATTGATCTCATGTGCAATAGCGCCGTTCAAAACGCTTAGCTCCATCATTCTATTTTCATGCTCTCTTTCCCTACCCCTGACGAAAAATATCATCACTATGCTGAGTGATGCGTATAAATATAGAAGTAGGAATAGATCGTGGGAAGTTTCAACTTCTACATAGATTGGGCTATAACTCACAAGCACCTTATACATCGAGTATGATAGTACAACGCCAATAAACATTAGCGTTATGAAGCTTGCAAGATCTAATAAGATAAATAGCAAAATCAACGATAATACTGAATTCAGTATCAAAAAGTCATCACTACCACTAGTAAAGAATGTATAACATGGAACAAATGCAAGACAGAATAATAGGCAGATGTACCAATATATGTGATAAAATTTTTCCCTTAACATAGTGGGCCACAGCTCCACTACAAGCAAAATAGTACAGAACAACATTGCAATAACCCTAAAATGTATTACAGAGTCTGCCAATATGTTGCCTGACAGTTTGTTGTTGAACATAGGGATTATATAGTTGACTATCGTGACAAAGCAAAACGCATAATTTCGCAATTTACTCCTCATTGCCTGCCTTATCATAAAATTTTCCACCTTCTTGAGTAATGGTGTACTATTTTCTGTTCGAGCTTTATGTCTCATAATGCCCTTTCCGGTTTCAAAAGAGGCAAACACTTTAGTATTTTCCTCTTTTACTTCCTGAAAGTGCACACCCATGAAAAACTTTTGGAAATAGTGCATGCCAACTAATCCCACAAAACTGCCTAGCAAACCCATCATCAACGAAACTAGGCCAAGTTCACCGCCCTCAATATACATGCCAAAAGCGTTGAATATGATTGCAAGTATAACAGAAAAAATGAATGACCTGGTATTTGTACCGAATCCCAAAAATCCTGCTGTAATTGGGATCAAAACTATTGGTTGCCAAAAATTATCAGCCATCCATGCAAGGGACATGACACTCTTTTCAGAAAGCGAGATGATGCACGCCAATATAGAAATCACTACAAGTGATATTCTTGCAATTTTTAATTCTTTTTTATCGTCTATATTTATGTTAAAGAACTTGGAATATAGCCTTTTTGCTATGTCGTGAGCGCATAAAACGCTTGCCGTGTTAAGCCAAGAATCGGCTGTAGACATGATAACTGCCATAATACCAGCAACCACTATCCCCTTGACACCAACAGTTAAAAAGTTTGCAACAAAATATGTAAATGCATAAGAAGGATCTATATCTGGCACTCTTGCCTTCACCAAAAACCCTGTTAGACATAAAAGAAACACTAGTGGTATAGTTATAATTGTTAGTACTTTAAATACCCTAACTAACTGAGCAACATTCTTTGCCATCAAAAATCTTTGAAAATATGCGCCCTCACCAAGCGGCATTATGCTATATAAAACCGCACTTATGAAAAAAACTATGTTATCTTTGGTGAAATCTATTGTTAGTAAGTGAGTTGGAATACTTTCTAGTATATTTTGATACCCACCTAAATCATTATATGCAACTGCACATGCAGCAGGTATTGCCACAAGAAAGACACAAACTTGAAAGACATCGGTAAAGGCTACAGATTTCACGCCGCCAGCAGCAGAGTATAGTGTAATTATCACGATTCCGGCGATCATTCCTATCTTGAAATTAACGCCCATTATATAGCTCAGTGTATAGCCAAATGCGGTAGCTTGAACAGCAACAGCAGAAATTGCAAGAAGTATAGCAGCGACATTAGTAATCCACCTTCCAACTTCTCCATAAGTCTTGGCCATCATATCGCTAACTGATATACACCCTCTGAACTTATCTATTCTAGGGGCATATAACTTCATCGTAGCCCACCAAGTTAGCGGCAAAAACATTCTAGCAATGGCAAAAAGAATACCATGCGTATATATTTTCTCTACTGTTCCAGTAGTAGAACTTGCGCTTATTGCAGTCCCGATTATTGTTGATATAAGTACAACATCATGAAAATTCCTAGAACCAACAGCATAATCTGTTATATTCCTTATACCAGAAGAGTTTTTCAAGCCCATGTACAGGCAAAAACCCAAGAAAAGCACCAATATTATGATGTCTACAGCATGCAAACCTCCAAACATACATTGTTAATTAATCTAAATACTTAATAGACAGGATTACCTAAGACAAAGCTATTTCTATAGCTTGCCTATAGTTTTTGCAACTGCTTTTCCTATTAATGCTGGGGATTCAGCAACAAATATGCCACACTCTCTCATTATTGCTATTTTACTCTCCGCCGTATCATCACCACCTGAGATTATTGCACCAGCATGCCCCATTCTTCTTCCTGCGGGGGCTGTAACACCAGCTATAAATCCAATAACAGGCTTCTTATTACCATATTTCTTGACTAATCTAGCGCCCTTTACCTCTGCGCTACCACCTATTTCTCCGATCATTATAACAGCTTCAGTCTCATCATCTTCGAAAAACATTCTTATTGCATCTTCGAAATTAAGGCCGTTGACTGGGTCACCTCCTATACCTATACATGTAGATTGTCCAAGCCCTTCGGCCGTTACTTGTGCAACAGCCTCGTATGTTAATGTACCTGAACGCGAAACTATACCAACACCTCCCCTTCTATGTATGTAGCCAGGCATTATCCCTATCTTGCACTCCCCTGGAGTAATAATACCTGGGCAATTAGGCCCTATGAGAATACTATTAGACCGCTTGAGTGCTTTTTTGACTTTTACCATATCCAATATTGGTATTCCTTCGGTAATGCAGACTATAAGTGGAATTTCGGAATCTAGCGCTTCAAGTATAGCTTCTGCTGCAAACATAGGCGGAACATATATTACTGTTGCATTTGCGCCAGTTGCCATCACAGCATCGCGTACTGTGTTAAACACTGGCAGCCCCAGATGTGTTGTCCCTCCTTTTCCAGGAGTGACACCACCAACCATATTTGTTCCATACTCTATTGCTTGTTGAGAATGAAAAGTTCCTTGTTGACCAGTAAAACCCTGGCAAATAACTTTAGTAGAAGAATTGACTAATATAGACATAAAACTTACCTAACAGCTCGTACAATTTTCAAAGCGGCATCCTGAAGATCATCAGCGGGTACTATATTCATACCAGATTCTTTCAGTATTAATTTACCTTTCTCTGAATTTGTGCCCTCAAGCCTTACAACAAGCGGCACCTTAATTGATATTGTGGATGCGGCTGATACTATGCCTCTTGCTATGATATCACACTTCATAATACCGCCAAATATATTGACTAATATACCCTTTACAGAATGATCTGATGTAATGATTCTAAATGCCTCTCTTACCTTATCTTCTGTTGCCCCGCCACCAACATCAAGGAAATTTGCAGGAGATTCTCCATGCATTTTTATTATATCCATAGTAGCCATCGCAAGACCAGCACCGTTTACCATACAGCCTATGGTACCATCCATCTTGATATAATTAAGATCAAATTCAGAAGCCCTGACTTCTAATTGGTCTCTTTCACCTTTATCTTCAAGTGCAACAATTTGCGGATTCCTATACAGTGAGTTGGCATCAAAAGACATCTTGGCATCCAGGGCAACAAGCGCGCCTTCTTTTGTCTTAATTAATGGGTTAATTTCTATCTGGCTAGCATCATTTTCTATAAATGCTTTGTATATGCCATCTATGATAACACCAAAATCTTTTAATTCTTGCCCAGAAAAACCAAGAGCAAAGCCCAAATTCCTTTTATGAAATCCTTGGAGCCCTATTGTTGGATCAATATAAACCTTTGCTATTTTATCAGGTGAATGCTCTGCAACTTCTTCTATATCCATACCACCTTCCGTTGAGGCTATCAGCACTATACTTGAACTTTCCCTGTCTAAAAGAGCAGAAAGGTAATACTCCTTCTCTATGCTTGAGCCATCCTCTACATACACTTTTCTAACTAGCTTACCCTCAGCGCCTGTCTGCTTTGTAACAATTCGCATGCCGAGCATAGAACCCACAACAGAGTCTAATTTGGACATATCTGTAACAAGTTTGACGCCCCCCGCCTTGCCGCGCCCACCAGCATGAACTTGGGCTTTTGCAACTACAACACTTTTTCCACGCAACTCATCTTTAAACTTTGCTAAATCGGCAACAGAATGAACCAAAAATCCATACGGCGTTTTCACACCGTAACTACGCAATATCTCCTTTGCCTGGTACTCGTGTATATCCATCTTTAGAACAAAATAGTCAATACAATACCAAAGTCATAGACTACTTTCATGTAACTCTCAAGAAGATCATTCAATAATTATCTATACTGTAATATTTGAATATTTTAACCGACTAACGGATTGATAAGATACTGATAAATAGCGCAACACTGAGAACGCATTGCAACACAGCAACTTGCTGAATTATATATATATTAGTCTTAAACGCCTGTGCTGAGCGAGTAGCAACACATACCGTGAAACCGATCAGGGGCAAAACCTCTGTCTGCACCATCACATTTTCTTTGCATTTTTAAAATTTAGATAGCCTCATTCATACAGAAAAGCTAAATCTCCATGCGCACGACCGCCTGATTCGAGATATAACCTAGATAACAAAAGCGCAGGATCGCCTGCAAAGTATAAGCAGAGAAACATTGTTCATTTCTGCTCGCCGAAACAGCGCTGACACCATTTGGCACTTCAACGTGGGCGCACCACAAAGACAACCGCAGGAGAACCAAGTAAGATGCGCACCACACCACACAACAGTGAAAGAAATGCGCACCAAACAAGAACAGCTCTAAGCTTTAATCAACTCATTGATCAAGTGGTTAGAGATTACCAAGCATACCCAATAACAAGGCCAAGACCGTGTACAAATGAGCTATTTACATAACCGCCACCAGCATTATCAGCTGCGGCAGGTGCCATTGGTGTTTTGGCATTTAAATAGTTCATCTTATAGGCAAGTGTTGCATAGACACCATTTTCACTGCACCATGCAGCACCAACGGATGCACTACCAGTTAAAGCAAAATCACCAAATTTAGTTTTATCATCGCCTTTCGCAATTACAAAGCATTCTTTATCGTCTTTGCCGTATGCATAAGTTATAGCCTCAGCAGCTACGCTTTTTGACATACCGCTACCAACAGCAACCTGTCCTACTAAGCTAATGCTCTCAGTAATGGAGTATTTACCAGTTATAAATCCTTTAAAACCAAAAGTATCTATACTGAGCGCTACATCTGTTTTAGTAGCTGCACTAGCTTTACCGCTTGGTAATTTGCCTGACAACATACCATAATAACCGCCAAAACCAAGCTCAACACCCTCCATAACTTCATAAGAAACGCCTAGTTCTCCAACTGGGCCACTCATATGATTGGCGAATTTATCACCAAATTTTACTTCTTGGCTATCAACAGCTGTATGGTCTTTTTCTGTAGCACCAGCAGACTTTAATCCATCTGTGCTAGTACCGAATTTACCAAGGAGATAGTTTGAAAAATAGCCAGCTCCTCCAAAAACAGAAAAGCCACTCTTATCACCACTTTCAGAAAGAGCCGATGCTAAATTTGCTGAAGAAAATGCAGCAATAGCACAAGCTAATACAAGCTTCTTATTCATTACTTTAAAAACTAAAAATAAAAGTCAAATACTAATTACCAAACAGTATGCATATGTGCAACCAGGGTTTGACATAGTAGTGTGGATTATTTTTCTAGTGTAGTATTTATGCAACAAGTTAATATTTGAAGAAATATGATATTATTGTTGTAGTAGCATGAATTATATGGAGTATGTTTGCGCTTAATCTGCACTTTGGTATTGTTGCATTATTATGATATTGCGCTATAAATACTACTAACTTCATATAAAATATCGCTAAAAATGCGCCTCGATGCAACGTATGTCCACATATAAGTAAATTTGGAAGGGCCTATACAACAAAATCAGTAGCGGTTATAGTACTTCTAGAAACTCATCTAGCATTATTAATGCCGCAATTGAATCATCCATTTGGTTTCTCTTCCTTCTATGCATCCCCTCTAATCTCAAAATAGAGTCTGCCATGGAAGTAGTGAATGCTTCATTTACTAATAGCCCTGGTATATCTAGCTTAGAGCATATTGTTATGGCGCAATTTTTTATATAAAGGGCCGATTCTATTATCTCATCACCAATCATACTAATTCCTACAATAATTGCCTTTATATCTTCCTCTTTGAGTTTTTGCGCAATATGGTTTAGTGAACAATTAATAAAACCGGCCCTTGCAACAGACGCCTTAACTATTGTATTACATACAGCGAGACCAACTTTTTTTCTACCTATATCAAGTGCCGCTATTTTGCATGGGTGGTTTTGCCTGATATGCATTATGAATTTTTCCTTTTCGCTTGGATAAAACAGGTTCATACGAACTTGATAATGAGTGGATACTAAAGTATTATCATTGCTTTTTAAACTATTTTATCCTTCTGATGCAAGCCACTTTTGATGTAGCTGTAATTGGTGGTGGTCATGCTGGTTGTGAGGCTGCGGCCGCTGCGGCAAGGTTAGGGGCAAGGGTTTGCCTAATCACAATGTCATTTTCTAATATTGGCCAGATGTCCTGCAATCCATCTATAGGCGGTGTAGCCAAGGGTATTATTGTAAAAGAAATAGATGCATTAGATGGCCTTATGGCGAAGGCTATAGATATGGCATGCATACATTATAAAACGCTCAACGATAGTAAGGGGCCAGCTGTATGGGGGCCGCGTGCACAGGCGGATAGGGAGCTTTATGCCAGCGCCATACAGTCTTTAATAACATCATTCAAGAATATCAAGATAATAGAGAGCGAGGTAATTGATATAGATATTACAAACAGTGAGGCGAGGGGGCTAACTATAACCTCTGGTGAATACATAGCTGCACGATCTGTGGTTGTAACCACAGGTACATTTCTTTCAGGAAAAATGTTTATTGGTACAAAAACGTTTGCAGGTGGTAGGTACGGTGAGTTGCCATCCACTAAATTACCAGAAAAACTCAAAGAGTATGGTGTGCAAACATTTAGGCTAAAAACAGGAACACCTGCCAGAATAGAGATGAATAGTATAGATTTTAGTGCAGTTGAGGTGCAAAGTGGTGATGCAATACCTCAGCCATTTTCGTATATGCATAATAAAGTGCATGTTAAGCAGATAGATTGTTATATTACGCGCACTAATGCAGATACACACAGTATCATAAAAGATAATATTACAAAATCATCTATGTATTCTGGAATGATTTCTGGTGTAGGTCCTAGATATTGTCCCTCTATAGAAGATAAGATTGTGAGGTTTGCGAGCAAAGAATCTCATCAAATCTTTTTAGAACCCGAGGGTTTAAATAGTAATATCATATATCCAAATGGGATCAGTACATCCATGCCGTCAGAAGTGCAGGATCAATTTATTCGCACTATTCCAGGCTTTAGTCATGCTAATATTATAAGATATGGATATGCTATAGAGTATGATTGTATTGATTCAACATCATTGCTCCAAACACTGGAATCTAAAAATATAAAATCACTCTTCTTTGCTGGCCAGATAAATGGGACAACTGGATACGAAGAAGCGGCAGGCCAGGGCCTAATTGCTGGAGCTAATGCTGTCTTAAAGCATGACGGCAAAGAATTTGTTCTCTCTAGATCAGAAGCGTATATAGGCGTCATGATAGACGATTTGGTCTCTTTGGGTGTGAGTGAGCCTTACAGAATGATGACGTCTAGGGCAGAGTTTCGCATATCACTGAGGCCAGACAATGCAGATGAGAGGCTACATCCTATTGGTAGGACTGCTGGTCTTATTTCTGAACAGAGACATAAGGTGTTTCAAGAAAATCTGGATAAGGCATGTCAGCTAGAAGCTTTATGTGCTAATGAATGCTTGAGTTTTGATCCTGATTTTGAAGATCGAGTGATATTAAAATCGATTCAAGATCCAAAATTTTCTATCGCGCACCTTTATAAGCATTTTAAGGGCCTATCGTATAGTAAATTTATTTTGCAAAAAGTATACGCGAGACATTTATATAAGGTATATGAAGAAAGACAGCGCATTGATATAGCCGCCTTACAGGAAGATTTTAATTTAAAAATACCAGCAGATATTATTTATAAAGAAGTTCCGTCACTTTCATCGGAGGCAGTAGAAAGGCTTAATAGCTCTCAGCCACGAAATATCACTGAACTTAAAAAAATTAAAGGATTGACGCCAGCCTCAATACTTATAGTGAAAAGGTATGTTAAAAAAAGACATTTACGAAAGGATTTGCAAAAATGTTTCACGTGAAACATTTGATAAGATTGTTTGTTATGAGAAATTATTACACAAATGGAATGACAAAATAAATCTCGTCTCAAGAAAAATGGGCCCAGAGGAGATTTTAAGAAATCATATAGCGCAATCTATTGAGTTATCGAAACTTATTCAAGACGATAAAAATATCTTAGATGTTGGAAGTGGCGCAGGATTCCCAGGTATGATTTTGGCTATCTTGGGGTTTACTGTTTGCCTGTCGGAAATTAACGCAAAAAAGGCCGCTTTTCTTACTTTTGTTAAAAGTGAGCTTGGAATAGATGTGGCGATTAAAAATTGTTGCGTTTCAAAACTGCAAGATAACAACTTCGATTGCATTATTTCTAGATCTGTTACAAATGTAAGTAACCTATTAGAATTAACAAAGCATGCCGCTACAAAAGACGCTGTATATATGGTTTATGTACCACAGAATGCAGATTTTTCCGAAATAAAAAATAATTATGCAATATATATGTTGACCATAGGCAATGATTGTGTGAATAATCGTAGTATTGCAATGCTAAAAAGTATAAATGCACATTAAAATCATATCTATCGCTAATCAGAAGGGTGGTGTAGGAAAGACTACAACTGCAATTAATTTATCTGCCGCGCTTGCAATTGCGAAAAAGAATGTCTTGCTGATTGATTTAGATCCGCAAGGAAATGCAACAACTGGCCTTGGCGTGAAACAAGAAGGTAGCGGCTCATATAGCTTATTAATAGAAGAAAGCATCCTGTTACAGGATGTAATCAAAGATACAACTATTGATGGTCTGAAGATTGTCTCATCCAGCATAGATTTGGCTGGCGCAGAAGTGGAGCTTGTTAATTTGCAAGATAAAGAATTTTTGTTAAAAAATAAGCTTAAGCAATCTGATTTATCTAATTTAGATTACATAATTTTTGATTGCGCTCCTTCGTTAGGCCTTCTTTCTCTCAACGCTTTAGTTGCTTCTCATTCCGTAATAGCGCCAGTACAGTGCGAATTCTTCGCTATGGAGGGTTTGGTGAGATTAATGAGAACGATCTCAATGGTACAGAGTTATGCAAATGAGGCGCTATATATGGAGGGTATACTGCTTACAATGAGTGATAGAAGAAATAATCTTTCAAGGGCCATTGAAGAAGAAATACGCGCAAATTTTGGTGATTTAGTATATAAGACAGTGATACCAAGAAATATCAAACTTTCAGAGGCCCCATCGCATGGTCAGCCAGCGTTGCTGTACGATACTAATTGCCTTGGTTCTGTTTCTTACGTAATGCTTGCAAAAGAGATATTAGATTTTAGTAATAATTGATGCACTATGAAAAAAGGCGTATTAGGTAAGGGGCTTTCAGCTCTGCTACCCACTGCAGGTAACGGCAATCAGATTTTACATATATCAGTCAATATGCTCAGGCCGAATCATGACCAACCAAGGAAACAAATTGGGCTGAACGAAATCAAGGAGCTTGCTAGCTCTATCGCAGAATATGGCGTATTGCAGCCAATAATTGTGAATCCGAAAGGAGATGGGAGATATGAAATAGTTTCTGGCGAAAGAAGATGGAGGGCAGCAATTGCAGCAGGGCTTAAGGAGATACCAGCAATACCGAGAAATTTAACCGAGCGAGAGATCAGCGAGATAGCAATAATAGAAAACATACAAAGAGAGGACCTGAAGCCACTTGAAGAGGCACAGGCGTATCATAATTTAATGACGAAATTTCATTACACGCAAGAAGATCTTGCAGTGAAGCTTGGGAAGAGTAGGAGTTATATAGCAAACATGTTGAGACTTCTAAAATTACCAGACATCATTAAAGATAAACTAAATGCTGGAGAGATAACAGTAGGGCATGCGCGTGCCATACTTTCTAGTGATGATCCTGAATCACTAGCAAAATCAGTTGTGGAAAACAATATGACTGTGAGGGATGTGGAAAGTAAAGTTAGTACCAGTAATACTAGAAAAAAGGATTTAATATCAACCCATGTGAAAAAAATACTGAATAATAAGCTAGATATGGAACAACTTTTGCCGCATGCTAAGCTAAGTGTAATCAGTGACGGGGGAAAGACATTATTCCTCATACTTTCTGAAAGTGATGATGAGACAAATGCCATCAAGAATCAAATTGAATTAATGAGATCGCCATAACATTGAATAATTGCATTACTCGTGACACTTTTTTTAGTAATAATATCGCTTTAGCTGCATAGCGATCTATGTTATCTAGAGTACTGGGTAATTTGTCTGTTTGAAGTTGGGAATATTAGATAATATCAATTCGCCTCTTGATTTAAGATTATTAAATCAAGAAGATCTTGTTAAGCTAGCAGCAGAGATTAGAGGCGAGATTATTAGTATAGCACTGGATCGTGGTGGCCATCTTGGGGCAAGCTTGGGTGTTGTTGAACTTACGATAGCTCTTCATTATGTTTTTAACACGCCAGAAGATTTATTAGTCTGGGATATAGGGCATCAATCTTATACTCATAAGATTATTACAGGAAGGCGTAGCGCACTTAAAAATGTAAGAAAAAAGGGTAATATATCTGGTTTCTTGCGCAGAAGTGAAAGCATATATGATACTTTTGGTGCAGGGCATAGCTCTACATCGATATCAGCGGCACTTGGTATGGCAGTTGCAAATAAATTAAATCATAAAAAAGCACATGTGATTAGTATAATAGGTGATGGCGCACTGAGTTCTGGTATGGCATATGAGGCAATTAATAATGCATCATTACATGAGTTTAGTGGAAAATTCTTAATTATCTTAAATGATAATGAGATGTCCATTTCACCCGCAGTAGGCGCGCTGACCTGCTATTTAAGAAAGCTAATAAATTCCACACCACTTTTAAAAATGCGTAATTTGGCAAAAGATTTTATAAACTTTATGCCAGATTCTTTTTCAGATTTTGCAAAAAGAGCAGAAAAACACGCCAAAGGCTTTATTTCTGGTAATAATCTGTTTGAAGGGTTAGGTATGCATTATATTGGACCTGTTGATGGGCATGATATCGATGCACTACTTTCAATACTAAATCATATAAAGAGCAATATACATATCACAAAGCCAGTCTTATTACATGTTATTACAGAAAAGGGGCGTGGGTTTATAGGACGAGCAGAATGTGATGAGATGTATCACACAATTTCTTCTATACATAATAAAGAAAGCAGCCCAGCGCTCACAAGCATGAGCCAGGTTTGTATTGATACACTAATAGATATTGCAAAAACCGATAATAAAGTCGTAGCAATTAGCGCAGCAATGCTAACAGGGACATGCTTAAAAAGTATGAAAGATATTTTTCCTGATAGAGTGTTTGATACTGGTATAGCAGAGCAGCACGCAGTCACTTTTGCAGCAGGGCTTGCTTCTCAAGGGATCAAGCCATTTGTGGATATATACTCAACTTTTTTGCAAAGAGCGTATGATCAAATTATACATGATGTTGCAATACAATCATTGCCGGTGAGATTTTTGATAGATAGAGCAGGTTTTACTGGTGAAGATGGCCCCACACATGCTGGTATTTTTGATATAGCATTCTTATCCAATATACCAAATTTTATTGTTATGGCACCTTCTTCTCCAGAAGAGCTTGTAATGATGGTATTTACAGCATATCTACTCAATGATAGACCATGTGCGATCAGGTTTCCTAAACGTTCTGTTATGAAACCAAAGTTAGAGAATAAAAAGCAATTAAAATTAGGAGAGGGCAGGGTTGTGAGGCATGGTAGTATGCTAGCAATTATTTCACTTGGTACAAGGTTGGAGCGCTGCCTTGAGGCGGCAAACCTTGTGGAGTTAGAGTATGGAATTAGCGTTACTGTTGCAGATGCGCGTTTTGCTAAACCAATAGATTATAAATTGATTATGGAGCTAGCATTAAGCCACAAGGCCCTTTTTACTGTGGAAGAAGGCGTTATTGGTGGTTTTGGCTCACATGTTGCTGAATATTTAGGGAAAAATGGTATCAAAACAGATCTTGAGCAAATATTTATACCTGATAGATTTATTGAACATCAAACAATTGAGGAAGCTTATCAAGAAGCGCGTATGTGTACCAATACACTTACAGAAAGGTTTATGAAGAAAATCAGATCGATATTGCAAGATACTGCTAGTTAGCAGTATGCCACCCTAAACAATAGGAGGAGCTATCTAACCTCAGCAAAAGTGGTTGGGAAATAAATAGATTCATGCTAAATTATCTCCACCTATGCGTTAGAAACTGTCTAATGCTTTATTATCTATGCTGTATTTTGGCATTGCCTATTAAAGATAGAAATCGAGATTTAACATGTGCTTATTAAATAATAAAATAAGAGAGCAGCAGATCATATATAGCATAGGCAATAAAACTTGAAACATTTTTAAAAAATAAATGAATTAGATTTCAATCGATTAATATATAAGATTTGTCTCAACCTCTCATGCCTAAGCTATATGTGGACTTTCTATACCTTTTTGTCCCTCTGTTAAATCTGGCTAACTAATTCCGAATCAATGAATTAATAGATTTAACCAGGCAAGTTTCAGACTTTGTTATATGATGATATTTATAGTGAAGCAGATAATATTTGGTGCAGTAAAAATCTCTTAATAAGTTTTTATACTGTACTTTGCAGCAATTTTTGTGCACCAAATTCTATGTGAATCACTATAGTTATCATGGACACATTGCACAAATCAGAAAAAGCAAGAAAGCTGATAGAATCAGTTAAATGCGAAATAATTTTTTTGCCAGCATACTCTCCTGATTTGAATCCCATAGAGAAATTTTGGGCCAAGATGAAGAGATGGATTAAAGATGAAATGCATAAATTTAGATCTTTATACGACGCCCTTAAAGCCTTCTTTAATGCACATAATGCTATATGAATTATAAGATCCAAAAAGATCATGAGCCTACTGTATACATACAATAAGCTCATGCAAAGCACTCATATTAGCTATAAATACTACCTATCTGTAGGTAATAATTCATTTAAGTGATAAGAATTTAGGCTAGCACGCAGTTTATTAAGTTCTTCTGATAATTTCTTCACCAACTTTTCCTTCGCCTTTATAGATCCATGGAACGCCTCTTCTGCCCTCTGCGATATAAGCAGAGCAGATCTCTCCACAGAAAGAAGCCCAGAGTATATTTCTTGCTTACTACTTTTTATAGCAACCGACGCCATCTTCTCAAGATTTTGTATTTTCTTACTAGCAAATACAGCTATCTTTTCAGACTCTTCTTTCAATAAACGCAATTTATTGCAAAGAGTAGAGTATATGGACTCTGTCACCTCTTCAGCCTTAACATGTATACGGCTCTCAGGCGTAACAACTAAATCGCTTGCTAACCCAATCTTGCTCATCGTATATATTATCCATTTGTGCACATCAAAGTGGTACCATTTATGCCCATTTCTATAATCTCTAGGAAAGGCATGGTGAAAATTATGCCAATTTTCCCCCAAGAGAAACAAAGCAAACCACCAAATATCACCAGCTGTACCATCTATATACTTTTTTGTACCCAAAAAATGACAGGCCGAGTTAACACAAAACGTAGCATGTTGCTGTATTGCTCTTCCCAATCCTACAAAAACATAAAACGCTATCGCTGCCTTTATCGTGCCAAACAATATAAAACCAAGAACAGGAGGAAATACAAGATTCATAAACAATGCAATAGCCCAATAATTTCTTAATTGCCAAACTAGCATCTTATTTTTACCAAGCAGCTTTATAGTCGACCTATCAAGATTCTTCCTTTGCTCGCTAAAAAGCATCCAACCAAAATGAGACCAAAAGAAACCCAATAACTTATTCCCCTGAAACTTTTTAGGAGAATGTGGATCCATAGCTTCATCAGTATATGCATGGTGGAACCTGTGATCAGATGCCCAAGCAAGAATTGGACCTTGAAATGTACCAGAAGTAAAAAGCATCAATATAAACTCCACAATTTTATTAGTCTTAAAAGCGTTATGGGACCATAACCTATGAAGACCAACACCAACCGAAATGTTAGAGACGTAGTAAGCTGCTATGGCAGTAGTTATTTCAAACCAACCTATGCTTCCATAATACGATATATACAGAAAAACACATATAAAGACAAAGATGGGGTATAAAATCAGCACTGAGAATACAGTCGTATTAAGATTTCTGAGGCTCAAAACGCTTCCTTTTTCCATAAAAGTACAGACAAAATGTAGACAAAACTGCGGTCACAACGAACCGAATACATATCCATATGCGGATACACCGAGACTATAAGATAAAAATTGTAATAAGTACAGCCACTTACAAAATATAAAACAACAATGCAAAAACCAATAATATAAAATATCGTAGACAAAGCTTAGATAGTGTAGTTATGAAGCGTCAAACCAGAAATCCAGACTGCATAGTTAACTGAACAACGCCTATATTAATGAACAACCCCGTAGCAAGCTACGGGGTATCTAAAACAATCTTAATTCCCGTATATTAATTACGCAGCAAGCTGCGGGGAATACAACCCTAAAAGAGATTTAAAATACTTGCCAATTTTTCCATTTTGAAAACATTCTATAAAGAGATTTACTTGTATAAGTTGGAATATCCTCTATACGCTCTATCCATTTTAATTCCTTTGATTCATGATTCTTATTTAAAGTATCATCTGATTCAGATTTAAGTATAAACCTAATAT
>NZ_JAJBJB010000244.1 GCF_021811845.1 Candidatus Cyrtobacter zanobii
GGAAAATATGAATAAAATGAATGACTATTTCGGACTAAAGCATAATTTAAACTATTCTCTTAATCTATTCATATTAAATAATAAACTAAAGGAGTTGATGAAAGAATTAGCTATACCATCATATGCATTTCCAAGATCATTTGCTGCGTATCCATTATCTCCTCCAAAGTGGTCATTGTTGAAGTCAACTCCGTTATCACCTTGTAAGTCAGCCATATCTTGATGAACTCCAAGATCATTTCCAGGATCGTTAATGCCAAGATCATGAGCTCCGTAGTCATTGAGATCATTTTGACCCATAAGATCAGTATCTGCGCCAGCTCAATCAGCCATATCATCAATATGCATTTCATGATAGTTTTCGATTTGTACGTCATCATAGAAGCCGTGGTGTAGATGATCTCCAAAATCTGGCTGGTTCAGGTAGTAATGATCACATGGGTTTCCAATGATGATTAGTCCTCCTCCCATCATGTAATCTGGTCCGTAGTAGTCGTAATCGTTATTTCTGCAGTATCTATCTTCGTATCTTCAGTTGCTTCAATTATCTACATAGTAATTATGATGCGAGCAGTGATTTCTATTGTCATTATTTACATAAACGTTGGTTGTCTGATTAACAAATATGTTGTTTGATTGCTTATAGTTATTTCTCCAGCCATAATTGCCATTTTCCTTTTGATTCTTCTCTCTAATAT
>NZ_JAJBJB010000245.1 GCF_021811845.1 Candidatus Cyrtobacter zanobii
GGCTGACAGATTGACCCTCAGGTGGCGCGGAGAATGAAAGAAGCACCCCAGACTATGAGGAAAGGCTCACAGACAGCTCTCAGTTGAAAGAGAAACCGCATCAAAAATAGTTAAGCAATGAATTTGCAAAATTCAAACATTAAAACATTCTAATTAAATTTTCAATGAGAAAGGGTGACATTAACAGAGTTTTAAACAGACTAAGTTGCTTGTTTGATTCAGGACTTAAGTGCACATTAATGAGAGAGTCAAGGCAAGTAGAAAGTTCAAGACGAGGCGCATGAAGTAGTTCGAGCTAACAATTCAAGTGGTTCAAGCTCATGCGTTATAGCTCAATATGATTTGGATGAGGTTCGTCAATGGGTTTCCAGAACTGATTTGTGTCTGAACTTCCACGGTCTCTCACCACCCCAAAAAGGCATAAAACTAAGTTCCAAACAACTTGAGAAAAATGGTGACATCTGTCATACGACTAGAGTCAATCAGAAAGGTGTTGAAAGCTGCCTTTATTTAGGTCTGACAAAGGAAAAGCAAGACAGAGACCATATTTTTTGACGAGTTTACAGTTAATACTCAACTAAATAGCATGAATTGATTGTCGCATAGAACATACTAAATCTTTTTTCTATATTTCTGAAGTTTTGTATCAAATCAGATTTATATATGCTATTTTTAATACAGATTTTATTGCTATACCT
>NZ_JAJBJB010000111.1 GCF_021811845.1 Candidatus Cyrtobacter zanobii
AATGTCTTGGGATTTCTGCGTATCTTGGTGTATCTTAGGGACATGGAGATCCTCTTTGATCAGTAAGTCTCCATACCTTTTATACATATTTTAACAAAATTCATACTTACGCAGCAGGTCTAATGCTCAAATAAGCAAGTGCTATAATCAGCAGATAAATGCGCCATATCCATAAAATTGCCTATAGAAGACTTAAAAGAATGCTCTATTTTAATCGCTTTTGATAGCCTCTCATCTTCATTTTCAGAAATTGCGTGAATAGGCTCCAGCTGCATACTATCACCAATAATCAGAGCTTTTTGGGCTAGCGATAATGCAAAAAATCCAATTTCAGGGCATATTTGCCCCGCCTCATCCAAAATAAGTAAGCCTATAGACTCTGTAGCTACCTGAGTAACATTAATGCCTCCAAAATGTTTAGCAAGCTGATGCAAAGTCATACCTAGAAATGGAGTAAATAACGATAACGTTTCTATAGCCTCAAGAAATGATCTAAATTCTAATGTATTACCCTTATCTTGTTGCGTGAAGAGATCTTCAATCCTTTCAAGGAAGCGAGCTTCCCAATAATGTAAGGCATATAGGAAAGATGTTTTCATTATTTCAAGATTCTTATCCCAATTACCTTCCCTCAACCAATTATAATACTGAGCATCATTTCTTTGACCAAACATACCCCTAACACAGTATTTTAGCATGGATCTAATTTTTGCTTTATAAATAGAAAACTGAAGCCTCTTCTGGGAAGATATAACCCTTTTCTTTAATTGCTTGGCTACGTCTTGGAGGGATGCATTGCTATTTAAATGCAGATTTTTACAAGCAATGCCTAAAAAATTCTTCTTGATATTAGAAAATTGATCAAACTGTAAAAATGGTTCTAAGAACTTACTGCTCACATGCATTTTATTACTTTTACGGTTTTTATTGATAGTGATATTTGGAATAGATATACCATCAGGATTAGATGGCACATAAAGGCCAAGCCCAACATCTGTTAAAATCCACCTATCACCAGTGTTTAAAGCCAAGCTTTCAACAGCATTTGTAACTGCTTGATTGTTTGTTGAGCAAATCATTAATAAGCCTGGACGGGTATCATATACTGAATTTACAACCATTGATGCAATCACAAACTGAAGTAAGCTTGTTTTACCCGTTCCTGGCGGGCCTTGAACAGCAGTTAGCTGTCCCTTCGTAGATTTCAGTACCGTTTCTATGCTTTTCCATTGCTCAAAATTTGGAATAAATTTGCTTGTTGAGAGCGCGCCAGAAAGCTTGGGAGTTAGGGTAATACGAGCTTCTTTTTTATATTTTTTGCCTCGCAAGGCTACTTCAGCCATTTTTTCTGACAGCAATGAGGCACGTTTATTATCAGAAATTTTTTGGTAAAAAGATAAAATATTTGCATTCATTTTTGCAATAAGATTCCCCTTAAAAATATAATTTTTTGCATCCTTTATTTCACTTTTTACTCCTATAAAATCTATTTCAATTTTTTTTATTATTAGGGTTTTTATTGAAAAAATAGTCTGAATATAAGTACTCCACTCTTCAACTTCAGTTAAGCTATATTGGCCTTGCACTGCCGAAAGATCATCGACCGAAGACCCCACTGAAATATTAGTTGCAAAAGGTGCTAAATAGGATTGCGAGATATTATAACTTGGAAATATTGAAATATTTAAAGCACCACCGCGCTGAAGAGAGGCCGTAACCCACATGGCAGCTTTGAAGTTTTTACCATATCTGAAAGCATCAAGGGCGATGGTAACATCCTGCACATTATCATCTGAATTTACAAAAAACTTAGATAGAATTGTATCATCAACCTGCCCTAGCGCTAGCTGTGATCGTGTAACAACATACCCATTCATAGGATATTTGCCAGTTTGATCTATTGGAACACTCACTTCGGTAATATCAGAGTATTCAATAACATTCTTATAATAATTACTTATCTTTGAACTCAAGCCCAGCATTTTTATAGCCCGTTAAAGTATTTTAAGCACCAAAGCGGCCTTTGCGCCATATGCATCAGCTACCCTTCAGGCATCAATCCTTCTTAACCACTAAAATCAATTATTACTAGCTTCGTAAAAAATAATTTATCCGCAAAGCAATAGATTCTGCTGGACATATTTTTCCGAATCATATTCTATTTGGCTATATATATAATCTACTCAAATCTGGCAGCTTATAAGGTAATCCACACCCTAAACACGCATCTGCTGCTATAAAACTATTA
The DNA here is from genome assembly GCF_021811845.1 of Candidatus Cyrtobacter zanobii. Taxonomy (GTDB): domain Bacteria; phylum Pseudomonadota; class Alphaproteobacteria; order Rickettsiales; family Midichloriaceae; genus Cyrtobacter; species Cyrtobacter zanobii. Next base: position 2,249 of record NZ_JAJBJB010000111.1, read on the forward strand.
ATAGGATTATCCAGTATATAGCAGCCTTGATTTCTATCTTAATTACTTGTTATGGAAAAGAGGCGAGGCGTATAGCTTCGGAGCAATTTAAAATTAATTCGGATACATCTGACTATGGAGGATTACTTTTAACTAGTAGCCGCTATAGTGCGGAATTCTATAAATTGTTAAGAAGTACAGAGATAGCCAGCCTTATCAATGCTTTTAGTAAGGATAAAGAGGATGCTGGTAAGTGTACCATGATTCTTTCATCTATGAAGCATCATAGGGTCAATGGTCGACTACATCAACAGTATGAAGTCTGGCCAAAATTACTACATACTGAGCATGATAACCCTCCTGCTAACCATCCTACTGATAATTTTAGCAGCGGTGCGTGTTTCAATCCACTAGATTTGAGTGGATCAGCGATGTGTATAAAGGAGTTGGTTGAGCAAGGCAATGCCAACCAGCAATCCCAAAAATAGGCATTGCCAAAAATATATCTAGATCGCACTTGCATATCGTGAAGAACTACTATAATAGTGTGAGATCAAAAATATATATATGAAAACTTCAACACTGATTGCCGTTTCCGGGCTTTCTGGCTCGGGTAAGACACGTCTTGTACAAAATTTGTGTTCCTTTTTTAATCCTGGAGAGGTTGCACTATTTCTTTCTGATAATTATTATAAAAATCAGGATCATATACCAATACAATTGCGAGATAGCGTGAATTATGATCACCCTAGCGCAATAGACGCAGACCTTATGGCCGAACATATTCAACAACTTGCAGCTGGTCATGATGTTGCAACCCCACTATACGATTTCGTTACGCATACAAGCATAAAGGGTATGGAGGTGTTAGTTCGGAGCGCCCCCGTCATAATCGTTGATGGTATCTTTCTCCTTGCGATAGAAAAGATAAGAAACATGATGGACTTGAAGGTTTTTATGGATGTTCCACATGATGTGTGCCTTGTGCGCAGAATATATAGGGACCTCAAGCAGAAAAAAAGGGACCTAGATACAATAATGGATATGCATATGAATAACGTGTCAGATATGGCACAGGATTTCATCATTCCTAGTAAAAGGCATGCTGACATATTGGTCTCTAGAGGTGGGGAGAATAAGCATGCACTAAATATGCTCAAATTAACTATACAAGACATATTAAATAATAATTAATAGGTAAGATAT
>NZ_JAJBJB010000112.1 GCF_021811845.1 Candidatus Cyrtobacter zanobii
GCTTCGCTCGGATCAACCGTCACAAACAAACCGTCTCCAGTAGGTCCCACCCAGCACGTTTATGGTTTCTGGTGAAAAATGAGTTGTGATCAATTCGGCGGGCGTTGAAACCAAGCCGTTGGCTGCGAGGCCCCGCTACAAGTAGCGGAGAAATAGCTTTCGCGCTCTTGCGGGCCACGAGCAGAGTTCGCCTGCGATCATGTTGCGATCTCGATACGGGGATTACATAGCGGTCCAACCCATGACATAGGGAATAGAACATTCCGGACTAATGGGTGACACGTTCTGTGCTTCACGAGGTGTTAGTGCCGTGGCAAAGGTTCGATCAACTAGCCGACTCGAGATGTTGTTTGTTTCAATTCCAACTGTAGAAACAGAGGCTTAGGGAATTTAATCTATGGCGATCTTTTTGGGTGGCGTTAAAGCATTTCTTGTTCTTGGAATACTGCTCGGTTTCACATCAACAGGGATTGGGGCGGAAAAGAAGAGCGGTTCAATCAGACCAATAAGCGCATCGGGTCATATTGAGGATGAACACGTTCAAAGCTTTATGAAGTCTGTAATACAAGTATATTTGCTCTACGGAGATTACTCGACTGAACTAGATGGGGCTCCCAATTTTCTTTTTCTCTCGGGCCCGGGTTTTTTGATAGACGGAGCTATTAATCTTGAAAAGGCTCAAGATTTTTTGCCTGGAATGACGCAGGAGGAGGCGGAATATTTTAGGGGTGAGTCTGACAGCTGTTTGGTAATAAGCCTTCCACTGAAGGAATTTGATGTTGTTTTGGGTGTGAACGACACTGCAAAATCTTCTGAAGACATGAATTTTCGTTGCGTATTGGACGCTGTATCCTTCTTTCTGGATGTAGACAGCCATAAAACCATCGACGGTGACAGCGTTCGAGAATATTTTCGAAACCTGATCAACGCATTGAACGCGCGTTACTCAGAAAAGACGCTGTGACCACAGTCTGCGCAAAATTTGGGAGAGGCTTTGAGAAAATTGGTAGCGGAGGAGGGACTCGAACCCCCGACACGCGGATTATGATTCCGCTGCTCTAACCATCTGAGCTACCCCGCCTGAAGTCCACGAACTTTATAACTACTTATTTACAAAAAATCAATAAGGAGCTTTATTCATATTGTATTGAATTCTTGGTTGCCGTTTTTGTGCAAAGCATCCAAGTATGCTCATTCGTCGCTCGTTTCAAAAGAGCACGTTAAAGCATTCTAATGCTAATCATGAATGCTCATCCACTGATCATCATTCGCCACACTATACTCTAGAGCCCGCTGCGCACCCTGTCCTTGGTGCGCATTATCACCGCTATTATTGTGGCCATATGAAATAGCTTGCGATAAAAGGTTTGGTGATGAGTTCCCCGCTGATCCCTCTGTACAATGCTGCTGCCATATAGCTAGTTTATGAAGCTTATCCATACCTCCGCTCATAGTGGCGTTGCCCTCTGCGTGCCTGAATGCTGCAGCTTGCAGTTTATTCCAATCTACAATGTCTATAGAATTCATCCCACCACGAGTACACTTATTACTCTGTTCCATGATATCCTCTAGCTTATAAAGTGCTGTGTTAAACCAAGTATTACCGAATTTATCTAATATAGTAGAGGAGATCTTCCGATACATTGGCGATATCTCTTGCTCTACAGCGTGCCCTACAGTATCATACAGATCTTGTACTTCTCTAGTTCCTCCAACCGGCATAGCATCGCGAAGTTCAAGTATGCCACGTCCCGCCTTAACCAGTAAGCAAAGCCACGTCCCCATTTCACGTAAATTGTGTATTGACTTTATAAGGCCGTCTATAGTATGTGATGGCTGTTGTATAGATGATGCTAGTTGCTCTATACTGATACAACAATCTCTATACTTCTTGAATTGAAGATCTACAGTAGACTTGAGAAGCATATAGTAAGCATTTCCAAACCGTTCATCTTTTAACAGTGCCGAATTATTACTTAAGAAGAGCGCAAACTCGATGGGATTATCTATTGAATAGCGACCATTCTCTAATTTGAACAGCTGTGATAGGCCTTGATGCAGGTTTTTCTCAGAAGCTAATTTTAACATAGGCTCTATTACATCGTGTTGCTCAAACGAACCAGGGTCAATTTCCTTTAAAATCTCTTGCCACCCTTTCACCATCGGCGCTTTTTGGAACGCATCAAGTGCAAGTTGTTGGTTCTGTACATGCCTGTTGTCATCACTTATAGTAGTGGGCGCTTCGTGCTCTAATATTTTTTTTTGGCCCATCTTCATCTCCAAAACAACGCCCAACATCAAGGTGAGCACCTGCAAGCGTATTATATGGAATTGGCTCTACAAGCCTTAACCCACTAAATATTTTATGGATGGCAGCATACAATTTAAAAAAGAATGTACCGAATATACCAGGATCCAGTAATGAGATTATGCACTGACTATTTTGTACACTGTGGTTATTCAGATCTATAACATATTTATATTGCAATCCTGCACATATTAACCCCATGAAACCTGATTTTGCTTCTTCTTTGATCTTAATTCTTATAGTGCTTGGAGCATTGCGATCTTTATGGTTATATTGAAAAGTAATCCCTGTATTGGGATGCCACTCGTGGCACAAACGCCTTGCAAGCGTATCCATTGATGAAGCAGTAGGATTGAACTCTCCAAGTATTTTGACATTGGTTGTTGCAACCTTTTTAGGCTTTGCAAGTATACGCGCTGATGCGCCAGTATAGTCAGGCGCTATGGTTGGTGCAACACATACAGTATTAGGCGAATTTTTCATAGCTATCATAGGTAAAATTCATTATGGCGTGTATTTATACACAAATTACTTATAGTTCAAGTTGGTAATATGCCGAAAGTGAAGCAGTAAGTAGCAATATTATGTTTATTAATATAGAAGATACTGTGATATGTTAGTACATATGCGTGTTGTATTGATCATATGTGTCATGCTACTGTCTTGCTATGACAATAAATTTGGCATGAGATTTTAAATGAAAAATGTTACTAAACCTATTGAGGGTAGCCCTTATTTATGGAGCGCTGAGTTGAGATATTGTTCTCAACTTGATGATAGTTTTAAAGTTCGTTATTCTGATTTTACAGATTTTATACGTGCTTTGTGGAGGGGTGCTTGCTCTGAAATTTCATCACTAGATCTAAGTAATATATCATTAAACGATACATTAGACCTGCTGCGTAAGTCGTTTTTTGTTCCTGTGTTTTTTTGTCTTTTTTTTGGACGGGCTTTTGTCTTTTTCTGATGATGCTTATGCAGCAGAAAAACCATTTTTGAGATTAACGATGCCG
>NZ_JAJBJB010000246.1 GCF_021811845.1 Candidatus Cyrtobacter zanobii
GTTTTTGTTTTTATTTTGAAGTATTGGTGTGTGTAATGCTTCAATAACTCCACTTTTTGATAAGTGTAGATGCTCACTTGAAGTGTACTTCCATCTCAGTCAGTTCAACAAAAATCTTGCCTGATCGACGCTCGTTCATGACTTCATTTGATAAACAATGCCTCGAACAACCCTAAAGAATGCGTTTTGTAGCTTCTCCCTAACATCAGACGATCAGCCTTCTCAGTCGTCAGTGCAGTGGGCAAGGAAGTTGGTGCCTTTTCTCAGAGCGCTTCAGAACCAGTTGAGGCTTGAAATAACTGCTTCACATGACATCTTTGCGTTCACAACGTCTCCGATGATCTTGAGACCGGCCGTCCTTCTCAGAGCTCTGATTTGAACATCTTCTATTTTGTTGAGTACGTCTTTAGCTGCAAACTCCGCCTTGAAGTAAGCAAGAATAAGATGCTGCGACTCGTCAAGTTTGCTTTTTGACGAGGTAGTTTTGCCTTTAGTGCTGTCTTTGGATAGCTCTTTACACAATTTTAAGTTTTGCTGCACAATAGTCCAAGATTTAGGTACATTTATTTTGTGAAGGATGTTTGCTTTGTCAATTAAAAGTTTTATAATTCTATCTTTTGTTGCACTTAAGTCTGTAGCTTTCAAGTTAACCGAATTTTTCTTTTCAAGTTTATTTT
>NZ_JAJBJB010000113.1 GCF_021811845.1 Candidatus Cyrtobacter zanobii
GCTGAAATGTCTTGGGATTTCTGCGTATCTTGGTGTATCTTAGGGACATGGAGATCCTCTTTGATCAGTAAGTCTCCATACCTTTTATACATATTTTAACAAAATTCATACTTACGCAGCAGGTCTAGTATCAGTCCCATTATGTATTTCAAACATATTATCAGCGGTGAATACTTGATCCCACTGCATTTGAAAAGCGCCACCATTCATGTGACCAGCGATAAGCACTCGATCCACCGATCTTTGCGCCACATCATCATTAGGATACTGTACATTCCATATGCCTATATTTAGCAAAGGATTCAGATCATCATCACTATCAGGCGTTGAATTAGTTGCTAAATTAGCTATTAACCTTGCTGTATAACCGCCGCAGTATGCGTTCCGCGATTCAGCCTGGATGGGATATATCTCTTCAGATGGTGCATCGGTAGATGATACAAAATAAAAGCCATCATCAACTGAATTACCACCCATACTCCGCAGCTCATGCAGCACAGCCTCAATAAGGTCGCCACTTGCATCTCCAAGAGAATCATACACCCTACCACTGATCTCATTGCTCTCAGATATTGTAATCTCACCCGTTACCCAATGTGCCTCACCAGCCAATCTTATTGGAATTAAGATACGCTCCACCTGATTGTCTTCATCTTCGGCATCAGGGAACATTATCCCAAATATCTGTCCTGCTATGTTATATGCAACATCATCACCATCATCTAAAGATGATGGTCTCAGCACATATGTATTTCCAACTCTCATATAGCCATCGTCTACAAAAGTACCATCAGCCCGATTATGTAACAGTGCCTCAATTAAATGTCTGACATCTAGATCGGTGTAATAATAGCCTACGGTTTTTTTATAACGCCCCTCTTTATCATATATCACTGATTTGCTTGCATGCTCTCTAATAGCACTACAAAATGAGCTTACTACATCATCTCCGTAACATGAAATACTCTCTATCACGTTCATCTTGTGTTGCGGCGCGGATTGAATAATTGCATCCAGCATAATATTTATACCAGCTTCGCTTAAACTGGCCTGAGCCCTGGATAAGTCTAATTGAATTACATGCGAGGATTCTTGCAATACCGACTTTATCATCATCGCAGTCTGATCTGTGATTGGATCACCCCACCCTATAATAATTGTATGGCGCACATCTCGTGGTGTGCTCGCCCATTCTATAAACAGTGCAAAATTTGGATCAGACTCCTTACCATATCCATCATAAAATAACCCATATAGATCTATATTTAATGAAAATTTCGCATGCTCTAACCAATATAAGATCTCCGTCATCTTATCTTTTGGTACCAGAACGTCCTCCACAGTACTTAGATCTAAAGTAAACCCTGTTGGCAAATTCACTAAAAAGCTAAAATCAACTACTGCATCTTGTTCAAGCTTGATTGTATGCGGCAGTCTTGACTCAGATAGCGCCTGAAAAAAAGCACAATGAATCTCAAACGTATTCAATATACTGGCTAGATTTATTGTATGTGAAGCCTTTGCATGCACTAATGCCTCTGCAATCAGTAATATATTTTCATAAGAAATTAAACTGGTAGGATATATATTAATCCTTAATGAATTATATGCAGATTTAATAAGGCCAGCAACAGTTTCAAAAGCCTCATCATCCATAGGCGCGTAGAGATGGAGCTCATGATTATGAACCGAACTGTCCTCCATTGCATCGAATATGGCATCTATCTTACTACAATCAATGATAGAGCCGTTATCTATAAACGCAATTTTGATTGGCATTTCGGAATGCGCTATCTTACTGGCTATTCGCGCTGCAAGCTCCAGACTAGGAGTAATTATTTCTATATAACGCCACTCCTCATCCTCTACATCTAGATTATCAAGAATTGATCCATCAGCATCATACACAATAACATCGCTATCAGACTGTGCAGAATCCATGTCCAAATCACGAAATAACTCATTATTAGATTGATTTTTATTCTTCATACGTAATACGGCACTAACACATGATAAGCCTAGCACCGCACATTATCACGCCTCAATCATGGTAACATAATAATGTAGCATACTCATCTCTACATAAAATGAATTGCATGTATAAGTTTAAATAGATACACTTATGTTCGTTAGCAGACATTCTGTTCAGCGTTATTTTATTGTATTGGTTATTTTAGAATTGCGTAATCTTCTTGACTTTGATGGTGTTATGTGTATAGCATTGACACCTCTTTTTTTGTGGATAATTTGATTTTTTAGCCATGGCGAAAAAAAGAGTAACAGTAATTTCGGAAGATTTACCAAAGGATGTATTTAGGTTCTTACGCAGGTTTATTAATATACATCCAATTGGATTCTTAATGATTTCGGTATCTGCAATCTTTGCTGATATATCTACGTCCGTACTTCTTCCATACGCTGAGGGAAATTTGGTGGATTCAATAGGTTTCTTAACAGATAATCATGACCTAAACTTGGTTGTGTTGCCCGTACTGTACTTTATACTAATATGGCTATTGATAGAGCTCAGCTCCAGATTTAAAGGTGTATTACTTGCAATCTTTATACCACGATTAGAAGGAAACATGAGAGTTGCAACTTTCAATCAAGTTAATATGCAATCTCATTCATATTTTGTACAAAGCCATGTAGGCGGTATAGCACAGCGGATTAGTGATATGCCGAGAAGCGCAAGACTACTTGTGGACGATGCATTGACAATATTTTTACCCCTCGTCATCTCAATCACCATTACATCATCACTATTCTTTTGTATACATCCACTAGTTTCATTGGTGTTTGTCATATGGTTTTCTGTGCATATAGTGGTATGCGTGATATTCTGCACAAAGGCCGCAGCGCGTTCCTCCATACAATCAGCAGCAAGGGCGAATGTTCAAAGTAAGATTATAGACAGTATAACAAACCATTTAATGGTGAAATTATTTTCTGGCCATAAGCACGAAATGAGTAAGGTACTGAGCGCACAAGAAGAGGAGGTCGAAAAATATAAGGGTGCACTACTTTATACAGAAAAAATCAAAATATCACTTAGCATACTGAGTATGCTAAGTTCTGGAATATTGATATGCCTCGCCTTTTACTTATGGGCACATGGTGAGATTAGCGTGGGAAAAATAATATTTTTAATAGGCGCTCTAAGCAGCTTAACAGATAAACTATGGATAGCTGGTGATGAAATGTCATATTTTATATATGAATATGGCGTTCTCTCGCAATCCCTGAACTTAGTGAGGAATCCATCCAAGCTTGCTGAAGAGGAAGACAAGGTTGATC
>NZ_JAJBJB010000247.1 GCF_021811845.1 Candidatus Cyrtobacter zanobii
GTTTTTATACTGTACATTGCAGCAATTTTTGTGCACCAAATTCTATGTGAATCACTATAAAGATATGAAATAGACTATAGCTGGTTATATTGCACTTATGTTGTGATGCTATAAATAACAGGCACTAATACAAACAGTAGAGCAACATGATGCCAAATCAAGCAAAATAACCATCAGTCTGCAAATACCACGCTACCAAACTCACGCTATACAAACTACACGAGCCCGAGACAATTACGCATCACGATGTCGCGCTAATAGCCTCTAGCCATCTATGTTATCTATATTATTATTTATCCTCTTTTTGAGTGTTGGCGCAGGCGTAAACCTCACAACCTTTCTTGCTGGTATATCGGCTTCCACCATGGTCTTAGGGTTCCTTCCGACTCTAGCGTTTTTATACCTTAAAGAAAATGAGCCAAACATCCTGAGTCTGATTTTTTTATCCATGATGATTTGCTCTGAAAGAAAAGAGAGTATTTGCTCTACGAGGTTAGAAGATTGAGCGGCACTAAAGCCTGTCGCCCTCTTAATGCACTTTATTAGGTGCTCTCTTGTTACAGTATTTTTTTTATTTTTGGTTGTACAGAGATCCTGCGCAACACCATCATTCTGAATAAGCGCCATATCAAGATATTAAACGATAATAATAATGTGGCATTATAG
>NZ_JAJBJB010000114.1 GCF_021811845.1 Candidatus Cyrtobacter zanobii
TGAAATGTCTTGGGATTTCTGCGTATCTTGGTGTATCTTAGGGACATGGAGATCCTCTTTGATCAGTAAGTCTCCATACCTTTTATACATATTTTAACAAAATTCATACTTACGCAGCAGGTCTAATTAAGGCTGCTATAGCATAGGCAATAAAACTTGAGACATTTTAAAAAGATAAATGAATTAGATTTCAATCGATTAATACATAGGATTTGTCTCGGCCTCTTGTGCCCAAGCTATATCTTATGCAAGATATACAGCTTAATGACAATTTAGCTGGTTGATTGAGATAAATAATATCCAGCATATTTTGATCACCCTTTTTCATCAATCTTAAGTGAAACAGCTATAACGTCAGGTGATCTACAGTCACATAAATATAGTATAGGCAATAAAATTTGAGACATTTTTAAAAGATAAATGAATTAGATTTCAATCGATTAGTACAAGGATTTGTCTCAACCTCTTATGCCTAAGCTATATCAGAATATACAGCCAAGGCGCGAGATATCACTCACTACTCTCGCCTATTTCAGCAACTGGGCTACAATCAAGAGCTGATTCTGTATCACGCTGCTGTTGCAACATATCGTCTGTCGTATGGCCTGCATCGTGTAACAATTGCTGAATTGTTGCATTTATACCATGATCAAGCTTATCCAAAGATGGCATCTGCCCCCTTTCTAGCGTTTGTATGATGCTATATAAGCGCACAAGAGCGCTTACGGCTGCAGATGCATGCCCCACGCCTAATTCTATGTTATCATGAATAAACTGCTTAACCTCTAACAGTGCATTTGAATCACCAGCGCAATTTGCTATAAAAAGCTTTTCCCAAACTGATATAACATTTTTCAGCAAATATTTGTTATCTGTATTAAGCTTAAACTCTCCTATAGTATGATCAGCAAGCTCACCAAAACTAGTTGTTATTTGAGTGTCTATACTATTCTTTGCAATTAATTCATCAAGTTGTAGTTTTAATAATGGAAATCCTTTCTCAAGTACTTTAACTATATGATCACTTTCAAGGGATGCTCTTAGATTATTCTCAAAAACCGATGATTGGGCATGTAAGTTGTAAACATAGACGCCAAAATTAAAATTGAGTTCATATATTTTGTTTAAAGAAAAGAGAAACTCACTCATCACAGATAATAATCCAACCGCAGCATGCTTAGGCATTATTTCTTCACATATCACGCATTCTGCAATACTATACATTCTAAGAAATGCAATAGCAGCAGCAGATGCTAAATCATCCTTTAGACCTATGCTAGATTTTACAATTTGTTTGAATGTATGAAGATTAGAAAAATCTTCGTGTTTTACACATGTTCTCCCAAACGTTTCAAGTACCTTCAGTGCAAATAAGAACGGTTCTTTATTATCCTGCGCCATACCATGATGAAACTGAAAATACCCAATACTAGGCATCATCTGTTCTGTTGTTGCGTTGAAAATACTATTTTCTTCTAACATATTTATAAGTATAAACTAATTCAAAAATAAGCTTAACACGTATAGGCGGCTTATAACATATTGATATTTTAGTGACAAGGCGCTTGTAGCATATCAATAATCTAGCCCTACTTAAGTTCGCAATATAGCCATAGATACCCTCTACTGATGGGAGCAACCATACTTCTAACCTTTAAAATCAGCTATATAATTTCATTAGTAATACATTCCCTAGAACATTAGTGCAGTTGTAATATAATTGAACAATAAAATAAGCATTGAAGAATTTACCACAGCGGAAATTGTTGCACTTCCAACGCTTTTAGCGCCGCCTAGCGCGTTCATTCCGCAATAACAACCCATAGAAGTGAGAATTGCACCAAATATTACCGCCTTAACTAACCCAGAGATCACATCGCTCATTTGTATAAAGTTATACGTATCTTCTATATATGCCAATGTCGAAAAACCTAACTTCTGCGTTGCAACAATACAGCCACCCATTATGCCTATTGAATCAGCAACTAAAATGAGTAGTGGTGTCATCAACATCCCAGCAATTACTCTTGGCGTCACAAGGTACTTAATTGGGTCTACGCCCAGTGTATATAGAGCATTTACCTGATCGGAAATCTTCATACTGCTAAGTTCCGATGCGATGGAAGAAGAAATTCTTCCAGTGAGCATCAGCCCACCAAGCACAGGCCCAAGCTCCCTGGTTATAGAGATGGCAACAACGGATGCAATCGCGCCCTCAGCACTTAGCCTTGAAAACCCGAGATATGTTTGCAATGCAAGAACAGCGCCAGTAAATAACGCAGTTAATCCTATCACAGGTAATGAATAATAGCCTATCTCAGCACATTGTTTTGCAACTTCCTTCAAGAAAAATGGTCTTAAAAATAGTGATTGAAGTATTTCTAGAATAAAAAGAAAAAAACCACCAATACGCGAAGAAATGTTTAAGGTATATCTACCAACTAGCCTCAGAATGAGCATTACCTAAAATAAAATTCTATTTATCAATAATGTTTAGCAATGAAAATAGATAAATTCTAGTTCTGATTCAAGGAATTTATCTTACTCATTAATTGATCTTGATAAAAAGGCTCTTCATCCACATAAAATCTTATTTCTGGTGAAGATCTTAAATTCAGATCTTGAGATAATAGGAACCTTATTTTTGGTGAAAAGAGCTTAAGCTCTTTTATAATTTTATGAGCATCAGGTAGTTCTATACTTGAGATATATATACTAGCCATTTTTAGGTCCTTTGTGACACTAACACTTGCAATACTGAATTTATATAACGGCATTGAAAGGTGCAGCTTTCCTGAAGAAAAAATCCCATATAATGCCTTCTGAATCACACTTGAGAGCATGAGCTGCCTTCTCGATTTATCTGTCATAGAATCTAAAATCCACAATAATCCTTGCGCGAGTATATCAATATTGGCGTATTTAGTCACTAGCCCATCACTTCACATTCATTTGTTTTATGTAAGGCTTATGCATTTCATAGTTAAATAGTAATCCAATGTATTATTTGGCTAATTAATCGCTTGATATATATCGGGTATTATGTTATCATATTGTAATAGTTATATATTACTATTTTATGTATAGAAGGGTATTAGACCTGCTGCGTAAGTATGAATTTTGTTAAAATATGTATAAAAGGTATGGAGACTTACTGATCAAAGAGGATCTCCATGTCCCTAAGATACACCAAGATACGCAGAAATCCCAAGACATTTC
>NZ_JAJBJB010000115.1 GCF_021811845.1 Candidatus Cyrtobacter zanobii
CATTTTGCTCTTTTGGCATATGTTTTTGCAAATCCAGATTTACCTGGCCTATACGCTCTTTATACTTCAAGATAGCCTTGGTGGCAGGAAAACTAGAAACCTTGAGTACAAGCTCTAGGTTTGGCATGGCAAGGAATTCAGAAGGCATGATAATGCTTTTTCTTTTTTCATGAGATTGAATACTAACTCCATCTCTCATTTTATGAGCCCCATATGACAGACCCTCTTTAAATTCTTCTACCTCAGAATCTCCAATAAGATCAGACGCCCATTTTGCTGTATCTGGATCATTTGTTCTAAAGATTCCTTTGGTATTACATTCAGAAACAATATTCTGAGCTCCATTTTTAGAATAGATTTCACGCAGCTGTGCTATATTTTGTATACCTAGCACAAAGCATCCACCAGATGCTCTTGAAACAGCAAGCGCACTTGTAAGTGAGGGTATCTTTTGCAAAGTAGGGAGCTCATCAATAATGAACCAAGTTTTTGCTTCCTTTCTCTGAGATATCAGCTCCCTTATTGCGATTTCAAAGAATGCGGTCTCAAGTGGCATAAGCTCTGCTTTATACTTAGGATTTGAAGTGATAAATAGAATAGAGTCTTTTGCATCCCTCATCCAGTCCCTGATAACAAAGCTCTCATTCCTTTTGCCTTGCATAAATTCAAGGGCATTTAAATAAGATGATATTACAAAAAGTACGCTATATGCTGTTTTGGGAGATTCTGGACTGATTAAATTTTTTGCATAAGAGTTTTTTAAGAAATATGCCATTTGCTCAGCATCTTTTTTTAAAAGAATATTTAGTATTTCCTGATTTGTAAGATCGCAAGCCTCTTTAAGTAGCTCCTTGAGTACCGCAGAGCAAACAACTCTAGCTGCCTCTTCCCATATTTTATCACCATAGTCTTTTTCTGGTATAAAACCACTTATGATACCCTTAATTTCTCTTTCGTCATTAATTTGAGCTAAGAGATTCCATTTTTGGCCCCTCTCATCAAATGGATTTAGTATATAATCTTTCTCTTGATCATAGAACCAGCTGACATAATCACATTTTGCATCATAGATTATTGCCTTATCGCCCCTTGCTCTAATTTGCTCTACGATATCACTAATTACCTGTGTTTTGCCAGAGCCAGTAGAGCCTGAAATAAGTGTGTTTTGCATCTCGCCCCTATAATGATAAGGTATCCCAGCGACCCTATAAGCATCATAACCTCTATTATCTTTTGTGATTATTTTAAATAAATTCCTATAGCTAGTAACGCCAGAGCCTCTCTTATGTACCTCTCCCTCCCCCATTCTTCCTCTTATTGTAAATAAGACTCCAATTAGAGTAATAATAGTACAAGCAGCTTTGAGACCTATCTTGACACCTTGAAACATGTGATATTCAAGTGACCTAACTTGGTGTGGCCAATATGTAGAATTCACTACTGTAATAGCCATTGTAGATTTGTTGGGATAAATGCTAACTGTTGCTTCGGGTTCTCCAAATGCCACAAGCAATTTACTCCAATAATACTCTTGATACCCACTCCAATGGGTCTTTTGTGTATTTAGATAAAGATAAATTGATAAAGAGATTATGAACGCAAAAACAAAAAACAGCAAAAGAAGTGCAATAACTTGTCTAAACATACGCATGCTATGAGCAATGATCTGCCCGCCTTTCGTGAATTTTTTTATCATTATCGAGTCTTTAGAATCAGAATCAATAATGATTCCTGTATATTAGGCATATTATTGTTCATAAAACAATAGTCCATTGTGTGACTTTCTTCTGTGCTAAATGCAGCAGCTTTTGGTGGGTTCATATATCACTCACCTTTAAAGTATACCGAGATCGCAACACAATCGCAATAAATGATTAATTTATTATTGATATAATGTGATGCTTACTATATAAGATAGCAAATTATATGATAGAGATTGTATGATAAAAATGCTATCTAAGTTGTTTTCAGCTCAAAATCTTAGTTCTTTCTTCTTGCTATTCTTTATTCCCGCTCTTTCATATGCCGCTGGTACTGCAGTTGAGATCCCATTTTTGAATGATCTTGGTGCAACAGTAAAGGAAATTATGGCTGGTAGTGGTAAGTATATCGTGCATGCTGCAATTATAGGTGGTGGTGTATATGCAACGGTTAAAGCAAGCTCTCCCGCACCTATAATTTTTGCAATTGTCTCATCCGCTATATTCCAATTATTTGTCAGTCTTGTTTTAAAATAATATGGAGACCAAGCTCTTTAACTATCTTGATGAAGAGAGAAAGATACTTGGTTTTACTATAATGGAGATATGCTGTGTTCTTTCTGTCATCATACTTGGTCTCTTATCGGACATGATGCTCATTGCCCTTATCTCAACATTTGGCTCTGTGATTATTGTAAGATTTATCAAAGACCTACTTAAAAAAACTGGATTTAAAAGAAGGCTGTATTTCTTTCTTAGTGATTTTGTAAGCCTGAAAAATAAGAAATATTTCGGCAAATACTATGTATGAATCCAGCCTCTATTAGAAAAACACTGACATTTTCCAATATCCAAAAGAATATACTGTTTTTCACTAGCGCAGCTCTCCTTATATCAAATATCATACTTGCAGCTTTTGTTATATCATCTAAAGAAAAAATAATAATAATACCTCCATCTATAACAGAAGAGTTTAGCGTATCTGGCTCTGATTTTTCAGATAGTTATATAGAGCAGATGACTATCTTTTTTTCTGATCTATTACTGGATTTAACGCCAGATAACATAAAGTATAAATCAGAAATTCTACTGAAATACGTAGATTCAGATTCTTACCATAGCCTTTCTGAATACTATAAAGCAGAAACAGAGAAGTATAAAAAATATAAACTCTCTACAAAGTTTGACGTTCAAAACATAGAAATAACAAAAAATGGAGCAATAATCAAAGGTGTTATGAGCAGTATCTTTGAGGATAATTATAAAAAGCAACAAGAGGCCTGCTATAAAATAGAGTATAAGAAGGGGGCGATTTTCCAAATTAAAAGTTTTGGTAAAATAGATGAGAAAGATTAGTGTAATATTTTTCTTACTCCTCATTGCGTATAACGCATTGGCAGAGCAGGCCACTATCTCATCAAGCGGGATCAATAAAATATCATTCAAAAATGATAGGATTGCTCAGGTCATAGGTAATGCTGGTGATTATACACTCAAGTCTGATAATAC
>NZ_JAJBJB010000248.1 GCF_021811845.1 Candidatus Cyrtobacter zanobii
CCCCATATTACAAACTCCGAATTGGAATATAAAATATTACTTAAACTCTGGCTATTTTTTGCAATAAAGTTGGCTGGAGTAATAACCTCAGTTCGACGAGCATCGCTTTCTTGACATACCATCTATTTTAATCAAGCACCTCACAATTAAGTGCTTATTGCCTAAGAAGTTCATGCTTACTTATGCCTCATACCTAAATATTCTCAGCATTCGCATCATGGCTGGCAGTCAAAGCTATATTTATTTGAGGATTGTATAGATAAATGTCTTGCCGATGTTCTTCCTCATAAACCTTTCCAATTTCTATTTGGCATTTGGAGTAAGTTTACGACTTATGCAAAAATAATAGCCAACGTTTTTCGTAAGAATTATTAAATCCTTAAATTAATTACTTGGATTGAGTTCAAATTAGTAAATTGGAAAATAAAGCTTTCCTAGTCGGTCACTGATTCATCAACAAATTCTGTTGGCTTCGTAAAATAAGATCAATATTTTAAATAAAATTGCTGTCTAGTCTAGCTGCTTTGATTTATTATAATCAAATAAGACAAAGAAATTTGCAAAAGAATCCTTTTAGAGAAATACGTGTATTTTAATGGAGTAGATTTAATAAACTAAGATCGCATACCAATAAAATACTTTGAGAAAGCTTATTTTATAT
>NZ_JAJBJB010000249.1 GCF_021811845.1 Candidatus Cyrtobacter zanobii
CAATCGAAACAGTAAACACAAATAAGGTAATCAGTGTTATTATTTTGTTAGTACCGCAAACTTCCGACAGTAGAACAAGAAGCCAAGAAGCTAATGCGCAAAGTCATCGAAACACAAATTGAGCTCGAGAAGCGACGTATATCAGGCGACGGCCTGCTGACAATAAACGACTCTCCTGACAAATCATCATGGAACGAGTCACCTGATACATCAGATAACCCAAAAGTGATCCCAGCAAACATCGAAATGAGGTCGCTATCGACTCTTCCAGTTTGAAAATGAGTTGATGAAGTTGCCAACTCTGCAAACAGCAGTAAGCGTGAGTCGTTTAAAAAACCAACAACAACAGAATACGTGCATGCTGTACCGTTTAGCAAATAAAGACATTGAACAGCATAGTGACGCTGATCATAAAAATAAATAATGACACTTTGTTCGAAATTAGACACACAAAAGAATACGAAGATAAATACGAAATGCAAAAACTGATGCGAGTCTTGCCTGACAAACTTCAGCAAATCAGTACTCCTCTTGTAGAGAAAATAAGAGTAGAACTGCCAAGTATAAATGAGCGACTGTTGCCTGTCGAGCCAAATGCTGGACAAACGTCAAAATAAAAGACGTCACTCGATAACTCACAAAAATATTCAAAGTCTTGACG